>JBATTI010000576.1:0-3628 GCA_049670445.1 Albidovulum sp.
GCCTGCCGCCGCCGTGTTGCCCGATGGCCGCACACCTGCCCATACGCAAACCGTGCGCACGGTGTTCATCATCGGGCCAGACAAGAAAGTGCGCCTGACCATGACCTATCCGATGTCAGTTGGCCGCAACTTCGCCGAGATTTTGCGCGCTCTTGACGCGATCCAACTGACGGATGGCGCGCCTTTCGCCACCCCGGCAAACTGGGTCCCCGGGCAGGATGTGATCGTCGCACTTTCGGTTCCGACCGATGAAGCGAAGACGCGTTTTCCAGATTTGAACGTCAAACTGCCCTATCTGCGCTTCACCAAGCCCGGGGCCTGACAAAGACGGTAACCACTACGGCGGCCTTCGTTCCAACCCGAAACGTGGGCCGCTACGACCGCCTCGCGCTTAACACGCCGCGCAAGAACGCCCAGCGTTTTGCCCGCGACCGCGATGACAGCAAAAGCAGCGGGTTGGCCAGTTGCAACAAGGCTGAAATCACCGATTTTACAAAAGGTAAGGGCCGCCCATGCTTGCGCATCGCATAGACGCGCGAGCGACCCATATGCTGCGCCTTGAAGGCGGCGCTTGCCGGTGAGCGCACCGATGAATGCCCTTCCAGATGGCGCACTGCGGCCTGTCGGATGAACATGATAGGTCCGCATTCTGCGCGCAAACGGCGGCTCAGATCATCATCTTCGTGGTAAAGAAATATGTTCTCATCAAACCCACCGACCGCCTCAAACCCCGCGCGCCGCACGAATAACGCAGCACCCGACAGCACCGTCACTTCACAGTCCGTATCCGGCCAGCCGCGCGGCATGTATTCCGATTTCGGCATGATCACGCTGCGGTGCTTGAAATAGGGGCGCCCATTGCCGTCGCTAATACGCGGGTTCATCGCCGAGGCTTGGGGATAGCGCGTCATTGCGGCAACCAGTTCGCCCAGCGCCTCTGGCAGCAATTCGGCGTCGGGGTTGAGGAACAACAAGAACTCGGTACTGGCGGCGGCGGCGCCTTGATTGCACGCAACGCCAAAGCCGCGGTTCTCGTCATTGCGGATCAGATGCGCGCCCCGACCAGCCGCCAGTTCCGCCAGCGCCGCGCCATCTTGTGACGCGTTATCAACAATGACGGTCGGCACAGATTTTGGCACGGATGCCAGCATCTTGGGCAGCACTTCCATGCTGTTGTGGCAAACCGTAATGATGGTGACACCCATTTCCGCCATCGCCTGCACAACATTCCCGCTGACTAAATTCTTGCCCGATATGGATTTCTTTGCGCCGATTGTCGAGCGGACTGCCTCAGTTTTCTGGTCCCAAAGCCCGGCGCACCGGGGCCGTGGCATTGTAATCAGTGGCCTTAGCAAACCAAAAGGCCCCGGATCACTCCGGGGCCTTCCGTCACTTCACAAAGCTTACGGTCTTCAAGCTTCTTCTTTTTTCTCGACAATCTCATTGCCGGTTTCTTGATCGACCATCTTCATGCCAAGGCGAACCTTGCCGCGGTCGTCAAAGCCCAACAGCTTGACCTTCACTTCCTGACCTTCTTTCAAAAGCTCATTCGGATGGCTCAGGCGATTGGTGCTGATCTGGCTTACATGCACCAGGCCGTCGCGCTTACCGAAGAAGTTCACAAAGGCGCCGAAATCGACAAGCTTCACCACTTTGCCGGTGTAGATCTTGCCTTCTTCGGGCTCGGCCACGATGGCATAGATCATCTCATAGGCTTTTTTGATGCTGTCGGCATTGGCCGAAGCGATCTTGATCACGCCATCATCGTTGATATCGACCTTGGCGCCCGACACTTCGACGATTTCGCGGATAACCTTACCGCCCGAGCCGATCACTTCACGGATCTTGTCGGTGGGCACCGTCATCGTTTCAATCCGCGGGGCGTGCTCGGAAAATTCCGAACGACCAGCGGTCAAAGCCTTGGCCATTTCGCCCAAGATGTGCAGACGTCCGTCTTTGGCCTGCGCCAAAGCCGTTTCCATGATCTCAGGCGTGATGCCTGCAATCTTGATGTCCATCTGCAAGCTGGTGATACCGGCTTCGGTACCCGCAACCTTGAAGTCCATATCGCCAAGGTGATCTTCATCACCCAAGATATCGGTCAACACGGCGTATTTGCCATCTTCTTCAAGGATCAGGCCCATGGCCACACCGGCAACCGGTGCCTTAAGCGGCACGCCCGCATCCATCATCGACAACGAACCACCACAGACCGAAGCCATGGAGGAGGAGCCGTTAGATTCAGTGATCTCGGACACAACGCGGATCGTGTAGGGGAAGTCGGTTGGTGCCGGCAAGACCGCCTGAAGCGCACGCCACGCCAGTTTCCCATGACCGATTTCGCGACGGCCCGGAGGGCCAAAGCGTCCAACTTCGCCAACCGAATAGGGGGGGAAGTTGTAATGCAGCAAGAAGTTTGAACGGTGATTGCCATGCAAAGCGTCGATGATCTGTTCGTCATCGCCGGTGCCAAGCGTGGTCACCACAAGTCCTTGGGTCTCGCCACGGGTGAACAGCGCCGAACCATGGGTGCGTGGCAAGATGCCAACTTCCGACACGATCGGACGTACGGTCTTGGTGTCACGCCCATCGATACGGACGCCGGTTTTCACCACATCGCCGCGCAGGATCGCACTTTCAAGTTTCTTGATTGCCGCGCCAAGGTTGGCATCGGCCGCTTCATCTTCGGCAAGGCCCGCTTTGATCGCATCGCAAGCAGCCGAAATAGCCGTCGTACGCTCTTGCTTGTCGCGGATCGCGAAAGCAGCACGCATCTGTTTTTCGCCAAGCTTTTTGACCTTGGCGTAAAGCTTCGAATAGTCGGCAGGCTGGAAGTCGAATGGCTCTTTCGCGCAGTTTTCTGCGAATTCGATGATCAGATCGATCACCGGTTGCATCTGTTCGTGGCCGAACTTCACAGCGCCAAGCATTTCCGCTTCCGAAAGCTCATAGGCTTCCGATTCCACCATCATCACGGCGTCTTTTGTGCCCGCGACAACCAGATCAAGCCGCTGCTCGGGGTTCGAGCGCAGTTGATCCATGTCGGCAACTTCCGGGTTCAGCACATATTCGCCATTGGCAAAGCCCACGCGGCAAGCGCCGATCGGGCCCATGAAAGGCACGCCCGAAATCGTCAGCGCAGCCGAAGCGGCAATCATTGCAACCATATCGGGGTCATTGACCAGATCGTGGGAAAGCACAGTGCAAATCACCAGAACTTCATTCTTGAAGCCGGGAACGAACAGCGGGCGGATCGGGCGATCGATCAGACGCGAGGTCAGCGTTTCCTTTTCGGAAGGACGGCCTTCACGCTTGAAGAAACCACCGGGGATTTTGCCCGCAGCATAGGTTTTTTCATTGTAATGCACGGTCAGCGGGAAGAAGTCCTGCCCCGGCTTTTGTTGGCGGGCATAGGTGACGTTGGCCATGACGCTGGTTTCACCCAAAGTGGCGATAACCGAGCCGTCAGCCTGACGCGCAACTTTGCCGGTTTCCAGCGTAAGCTCTTCTAAGCCCCACTGGATGGATATTTTCGTAACATTGAACATATATCGTTTCCTCAAAGGAGAATCCCGGCCCTCCGGGTCTCCCGATTGCATGGCGGCCCCATTGCCGCCGCCCCCTATCC
>JBATTI010000577.1:0-5846 GCA_049670445.1 Albidovulum sp.
GGTCTACCGCGATACCGAAGGGGCCGCCGCCTGGTGCGATATCATCCAATCGGCACCGCTTGAAAGCTGCACCGATATCGCGCGAATGGCCTTGGACGATGCTTTGCTGGGTCTGACAGAGCGATACGGCCCCTCGGTTGAAAGCTGGCGTTGGGGGGATGCGCATGAGGCCACCCATGACCACCCGGCATTGGGGCGCGCGCCGTTCCTGAAATGGATCGTGAATATCAGGCAATCAACCAGCGGCGGCGATCAGACCTTGATGCGCGGGCTGACCAGTGACCGCCCCGAGGCGCCTTATCTGAACGTCAATGGCGCGGTTTACCGCGGGGTCTATGATTTCGCCGATCCTGACAGTTCGGTCTTTATCATCTCAACCGGGCAGTCGGGCCATCCGCTGAGCCGTCATTATGATGATCTGAGCGAGCTTTGGCGGCAAGGCGAATATATTCCGATGTCGCTTGACCCGGAACTTGCCCGCGCCGCCGCCACCGGCATAACCGTGCTGGAGCCTGCCGCCCAGTGAAGGGGCGGCAGGCCCGCATAACGTGGGCCCGCAGAAGTGGGCCAACAGAAGCTGGGCCGCAAAAGTGGGCGGGTCAGTTGACCTTCTTGCCTGCGATTGTCGTTGTTTCGCGGGTAGAACTTGCAACCGAAACCGCGGGCTTGGTCTTGTCCTTCTTGGGTTTTTTCGCTTCGCGATTGCCTTTTTGATTGTTGCCCTTGGCCATGAGATATCCGATCTGTGTTGGCGTGAGGATTACGACATATAAAGCGTTTCGGGTTTTCGCTCAGATAGCCAGTATCAGAATGATAAAGGTTCGACGTCTGATTCCATGTAAACCCGAACCGCTATAGGGGGCCGTTACGGGGCCCCCGTGGCGGGATCATATATCATTCGGGATGTCAGGGTTAGGGGGATTATCACCCGCGCAAGGCATTCCAACGCGCCTTTTGGCGTGCGGTCCAGCGGACGCTGATCCTGAACTTTTCCTTGAGCTGCTTTTCAGAGGTGACCACGCCCATCTCGTGCAGTTCTGCGCGCAACTTGCCGTCGGTGTAGGCCAGGGCCAGAACCTCATCACTGCGCTCTTCCTCGACGGCGGCGGCGATTGCGGCCACAAGATCGGGCAAGCCGTCGCCGGTAAGCGCGCTTACGGCATGGATGCCGGGGGTGCGGGCGTCTTGAACCAGGAGGGCGGCGCGCATTTCGGGGCCGAGCATGTCGATCTTGTTCCAGACCTCAAACATCGCGACATCTTCATCAACGCCAAGGCTTTCCAATATGTCCCCGACATCTTCGGCCTGTTCTTCGGTTTCGGGATGGGCGATGTCGCGGACATGCAAGATCAGATCGGCTTCCAGCACCTCTTCCAACGTGGCGCGAAAGGCCGCCACAAGCTGCGTCGGCAGGTCCGAGATGAAGCCCACGGTGTCGGACAGGATGATCTTTTGGCCAGAGGGCAAGGTGACACCGCGCATGGTCGGGTCAAGGGTGGCAAAGAGCATGTCCTTGGCCAGAACGTCTGCGCCGGTCATGCGGTTGAAAAGCGTGGATTTTCCGGCATTGGTATAGCCGACCAGCGCCACGATCGGAAACGGCACCTTGCGGCGTGCGGCGCGGTGCAGTTCGCGGGTTTTGACCACGCGGGCCAATTGGCGTTTGATCTTGACGACCTCTTCGTCGATCGCCCGCCGGTCAGATTCGATCTGGGTTTCGCCGGGGCCGCCGACAAAGCCAAGGCCGCCGCGCTGGCGTTCAAGGTGGGTCCAGGCGCGCACCAGCCGCGTGCGCTGATAGGACAGCGCCGCCAGTTCGACCTGCAGCACCCCTTCACGGGTTCGCGCCCGGTCGGCAAAAATCTCAAGTATCAGACCGGTGCGGTCCAAAAGCTTGACGCCCCATTCCTTTTCCAGATTGCGCTGTTGAACCGGGCTGACCGCCCCGTCGACCAGCACCAGTGCAATTTCGGCGTCGTGAAAGACATCCTTCAACTCGGCGATCTTGCCGGAACCGAACAGCATCCCTGCCTGCGCCTTGGGAAGCCGGACAACATCGGATCCGCAGATCTCAATATTGGGCAGGGCCATGGCCAGCGATACCGCCTCTGCCAACGCCAGTTCGGGCGCGCGGCGGCGGTTGTTCTTCATGTCGGGGTGCAAGACAAAGGCCCGCGTGGCGCGGGCTTTTGTGGCTTTGTCCGTCGATGCGTCCGAGGGTATCAGTCTTCACCTTCGTAGAGCGAGATCGGCTGGCCGGGCATAATGGTTGAAATGGCGTGTTTATAGACCAGTTGCGACTGGCCATCGCGGCGCAAAAGCACGCAAAAGTTGTCGAACCAGGTGATCACGCCTTGCAGTTTCACCCCATTGATCAGGAAGATCGTGACGGAAACCTTGGTCTTGCGGACCTGATTAAGAAATGCGTCTTGCAAATTTTGTTTATCGGCAGCCATTTTCTTTATGCCTCGTTCTCATATGCGCGGTTTGTAACCCCACGGCGCTGCTCCGGAGGTTTGCGGTAAAGTATGCGAAAGATTTCGGCCTGCGCCACCCCAAAATGGAAAACCCATATGATTTGGGCGTAATCCCACAGTCATGTACCCGCTTAGACTGACAAATAAGCAACGCTTTCGCCCCGGTGCGGGGTTATTTCAGGAAAACTGCGGCATTATGCGCCACCCGAAAGCTGTGAGGCTGCAATGAAGGTTACGCGTTTTCCTCTTCTTCATCCTCCAGATGCGCCACGCGAGAGCCTGACTTGGAGGTGGTCACCACCCCCAAAGACTTGAGCTTGCGGTGAAGTGCCGAGCGTTCCATGCCAACGAAGCTGGCGGTGCGGCTGATATTTCCGCCAAACCGGTTGATCTGGGTCAGAAGATATTCACGTTCAAACAATTCGCGCGCATCCCGCAACGGCAGGGTGGCGAGGCCGCCGGTCAGGGTCACGCGGCCCTCTTCGGGGGTAATTTCGCCCTGCCCCGGCAGATCGCGCGCCTCGATCGGATCCATGCTTTCGCCCAGGATCAAGGCGCGTTCAATCACATTGCGAAGCTGACGGATGTTTCCCGGCCAGTCGATGGTTTGCATCACGGCCTCGGCCTCTTCCGACAAGGGGCGCATCGGCAGGCCCTGGCTTTTGTTGAATTGTTCAATGAAATGGCGCGCCAGCACCGGAATGTCTTCGCGCCGGTCATCAAGGGCGGGGACGGATATTGGCACAACATTCAGGCGGTCAAAAAGTTCCTGACGAAAACGGCCTGCGGAAATTTCCACCGCCAGATTGCGGGTTGTGGAGGATATCACCCGCAGATCCACCCGTACCTTGTCGGCCCCGCCGACGCGGGTAAATTGCTGATCGGTCAGCACCCGCAAGATCTTGGATTGGGTGCCCAGCGGCATGTCGGCGATTTCGTCAAAATAGACAAAGCCACCATGTGCCTGTTCCAAAAGGCCTTTTTCAACGCCCCGTTCCGGCGTCTCCCGGCCGAAAAGCACCTCTTCCATTCCATCGGGTTCGATTGAGGCCGAAGACACGGTCACGAATGGGCCTGATGCGCGGTTCGAATTGGCGTGGATGTAGCGCGCCGACATTTCCTTGCCTGACCCCGGTTCCCCCGTCAGCATCACCCGGCCGTTTGATTTGGTGACCTTTTCAAGGTTGAGCTTGAGCGTGCGGAAAGACGCCGAATTGCCGATCATATCGGTGGTGGACACGTCGCGCCGCCGCAAGGTCGCATTTTCGCGCCGCAAGCGCGAGGTTTCCATCGCCCGCGAAATCACCACGGTCAGCTGGTCGATGTTGAAGGGCTTTTCGATGAAATCATAAGCCCCCTGCTTGATCGCCGCGACGGCAATTTCGATATTGCCATGGCCCGAGATGATGATGATCGGAATATCGGGATTGTCGCGCTTGACGGTTTTGAGAATATCAATCCCGTCCATGCGGCTGTCTTTGAGCCAGATATCAAGCACCATCAGCGCGGGGGCTGCGGCGTTGATTTCGGCCATGCATTCATCCGAATTGGCCGCCAGCCTTGTGGCAAGGCCTTCGTCCTTGAGGATATCGGATATCAGTTCGCGAATGTCGCGTTCATCGTCTACGATCAGAATGTCGCTCATTTTTCACCTCCGATGGCTTCGGCCACCTTTTCTTTGACTGATCGCCCAGACATACGTGCCTTGGGCAACCGAATTTCGGCCAATGCGCCGTGATGGGCATTGCCGGCAAAAATCTCGGCATCGCTAAGCGTCAGGGTGCCGCCGTGTTCCTCGATGATCTTCTTGACGATCGGCAGGCCAAGGCCGGTGCCTTTTTCGCGGGTGGTCACATAGGGTTCAAACAGGCGCGCGCGGTCGGGTGGCAGCCCGGCGCCATTGTCGCTTATGCGGATCGTGACATGTTCATCCTCGACCAGCATGGCGACCCGCACTTGGGGTTCATAACCTTCCGGTGCGCCATTATTGCAAAAGGTTTCAATGGCTTCCCCGGCGTTCTTGATCAGGTTCGTGGCGGCCTGAGAGATCATGGTCGCATCCAGTTCGACAATCACCGGGCCAGCCGGCAGATCGGCGATCAGCTGCGCCCCGTGCAGCGCATCTTCTTGCAGGGCCACGGCATCGCGCATCAACTTGCTTAGGTCATGGTCGCGCCGGTCCGGCTCGGGCATGCGCGCGAATTTTGAGAATTCATCCACGATGCGGCGCAGATCGCCGGTCTGGCGGATGATGACGCCGGTCATCTGTTCAAGGTTGTCGGCCTCTTCCCCGACCAGTTTCGCAAACTTTCGCTGGATGCGTTCGGCCGAAAGCTGGATCGGTGTCAGGGGGTTCTTGATCTCATGCGCGATGCGGCGCGCGACATCGCCCCAGGCGGCCATACGCTGGGCGCTGACAAGTTCGGTAACATCGTCAAAGGCCACCACATAGCCTTCCAGCCCGCCATCGGCATTGCGCCGAACCGACATCCGCACCAACAGGCTTTCAAGCCGCCCGGCGCGCGACAGCTTCAGCTCTTCTTGCGCGGCCTCGCTGGAGCCTTCGCGCAAACGGGCGTAAAGATCGGCGAATTCGGGGACGGCCTGGGCAAGATCGCGGCCCTGATCGCCGGCCTCATCCAGCCCGATCAGCCGGGTGGCGGCGCGGTTGAGAAAATCAACCTCACCCCGCGCATTCAGCCCGATCACCCCGGCGGTCACCGATGACAACACGGAATCAAACAAGCGGCGGCGGTCTTCGGTTTCGCGGTGGCCTTCGACAAGGGCCTGACGCTGCGAGCTTAGCTGCCGGGTCATCTGGTTGAAAACCCGGCCGAGCATGGCAATTTCGTCGTCGCCGTCCTCTTCGCTGACCTGAACGCCCAGATCCCCCGCCCCAACCCTTTGCGCGGCCCCCGCAAGCCGCCCGACGGGCCGCGACAGGCGTTCGGCAAACCACAGCCCCATCCAGATCGCCGCAAGAACCAGAATCAAGGCAAAGCCGATATAGACCAGCCCGAATTCAAAAATCACCTTGCCGCGGGTTGCCTCTAGCTGCTGGTAAAGGCCGACGGTGGCGCGGGTTTCATCCAGAAGGCTAAGGATTTTTCCATCGACATCGCGGCTGACGTATAAGAACCGGTCGGGAAAGGCCTTAAGGGAAACTAGGGCGCGAAATTCATTATTTGGCCAGTCGTCGATCAGGACCACATCACCGATCAGGGCCTTGGCAATCTGCGCACCATCGGGTTTCTCGAAATCAAACAGATAGCTGCGTTCACCGCGGGCGCGCAATTCACCACCGCCATCGATCACATAAGCCTCGCGCAGGCCGCGCTGAATAAGCCCCTGCCCCTGGGTCAGCACCTG
>JBATTI010000578.1:0-1660 GCA_049670445.1 Albidovulum sp.
GCCGCCGACAAAAACTCCAAAGCGAAATCGCGGTCCGATACGGCATCAAGCGAATTGGCCATGGGGCGGTCAAAACCCAAAGCCTCGGCCGTCATATGGCGATCAATGGCAAAACCCGTGCCAGCCAGGGCCGCCGCCCCCAAGGGGCATTCATTCATTCGTTTGCGGGCATCGTCAAAGCGCCCGGCATCGCGGCCAAACATCTCGACATAGGCCATCATGTGATGACCCCATGTCACCGGCTGGGCGGTTTGCAGATGGGTAAAGCCCGGCATCACCCAATCCGCCCCCGCTTCTGCCTGAGCGAGAAGCGCTCGCCCGAGCGCGCCGAGCGCCTCCGACGCGGCGTCACATTGATCGCGCACCCACAGCCGGAAATCCGTCGCCACCTGATCATTCCGGCTGCGCGCCGTATGCAAGCGCCCGGCGGGTTCGCCGATAATTTCCTTCAGCCGCGCCTCGACATTCATGTGAATGTCTTCAAGAGCGGTCGAAAAAGCGAAATTTCCGCCCTCAATCTCTGACAAGACCGTGAGCAGGCCTTCCCCGATCGCCTCGCTATCCTTATGGGTTATGATACCTGCGGCGGCCAACATCGCCGCATGGGCCCGGCTGCCGCGAATATCTTGGGCGTAAAGCCGTTGGTCGAACGAGATCGAGGCATTGATCGCCTCCATGATCGCGTCGGGGCCAGCGGCAAAGCGCCCGCCCCACATGGTGTTTGAGGCTTTGGCCGTGGTGGTCTTTTTTTGGTCGGTCATACCCGGCCCTTTCGGAGAGAAAATGCAAGCGATCCGTTTCGCCGTCCTTTATACGGCCCTTGCCCTTGGTGCAAATGCCGCTTGGGCTGAAAATGCGCCAAGCGGCCCCGATCTGGCACAGATTGAAGCCCTGAAGGCAGGCGACATGAAAAAGCTGGTTTTTCTGACCGAACCGGCCAAGACGCCTGATTTGCCATTTACCGATGAAAACGATGGCACGCACAGCCTGCCCGACTGGCAAGGCAAGTATGTCTTGGTGAACTTCTGGGCAACATGGTGTGCGCCGTGCCGCAAAGAACTGGGTTCGCTGGATCGTTTGGAAGGCGAACTGGGCGGCGACAGATTTGCCGTGCTCACCATAGCAACCGGGCCAAACCCCTTGCCAGCAATGAACAAGCTTTTTGCGGATGAAGGTATTGCCCATCTTCCCAAACTGCGCGACCCGGATCAGGCCCTTGCACGCGCCATGGCGGTCTTTGGCCTGCCCGTCAGTGTCTTGATTGACCCGGAGGGACGCGAAATTGCGCGATTGATCGGTGATGCCGAATGGGACAGTGCTGAAGCCAAGGCCATTTTCACGGCCCTTACCACCGCCTCTCCATAAGGGCCACCATTTTGGATACCCAGTCAGAATGGATGCCCAGTCAGAATGCTTGACAGGGCACGCTCCTTCTGGTGCAGATTGCGCCAGAAAAGGAAGCGTTCATGTCACCTGATCCGCGTTTCGACATTCTGTTTCAGCCGCTGAAGATAGGCCCGGTCATCGCACCTAACCGCTTCTGGCAAGTGCCGCATTGCACCGGCATGGGCAATATTCATCCCCAAACCCTTGCAACCATGCGTGGCGTCAAGGCCGAGGGCGGCTGGGGCGTTGTTAACAGCGAATACTGTTCGATCCA
>JBATTI010000579.1:0-2050 GCA_049670445.1 Albidovulum sp.
AAAAGTGGCGGGGACCGCAGCAACCGTGCCGGCGTGAATTTCCCGAGAGCCTGATGTTTTCAGGTGGTCGCCAGGTATCAGGGCCAGGACCCTGACAGAGCCAGCTCCCTCGGAGATGCTTATCGGCCACTGGAAAAGGGCCAAACACGCGAAGAGCAGACCCGCCGCCACAAAGATAGGCGCGATGCCGCAGTGCCGCAAGAGGCTTCGTTATGAACGCGGTGCGATTTCAAGCACGCGGGTGTAGCGCTTCAGAAGTTTCACCGTGAGGGTGGCAATTGCGGCGATGCCGAGAATCCACAACGAGATGCCCAGATCATCTTCCGGCAGGACCCCAAGCTTTTGAAAGCCAAGATCAATCAGAAACACCGCGACAATGGCCCCGAAAATTGACGGATGTTCGCGCCGGATCACCATTTTCCATGAAAACGGCAAGGCAGGGCGTTGCCATGCGGACAAAGCCCGCAGGTGCGGAAAGAAGGCGGGGGTTTTGGCCGCCCATTTCGCATAGCTATCGCCAAATTTCTTGGCCAGAAAGCTTTCTTCGGCGCTGATGATCCGTTCATAGTAAAGCGCCAGAACCAAGGCCAGAACCACGGTAAGTGTCAGGTTTTGCGAATAGGCGACCACGCCAAGATACATCAGGCAATTGCCAAGATAGAGCGGATTGCGCACCACGGAATAAAACCCGGTGACGTTCAGGCATTCGGCAATCTGGCCGGTGGTATTGCGCCCCGAAGTGCCATCGGTGACATAGCCCACGGTCAGAATACGGATGGCCTGACCCAGCACGACCAGCAAGATCGCGGTGAATTCGTAGATGTCGCCGGCAAGGTCGCCAAACTGCACTTCGATCACTTCGCCGTGCTGCACGGTCAGGGCGATGAACGGCAAGAATACCATTGGCAGGTAACTGCGCCAGCGAAACAGATGGTTGCCTGACGCGCTCATGTGATCTTTGATAAGCATCGCCAAAATCCTAAACCTGACTGATCTTTTTACCTGCTAAACTGCAATCTGCGAAACGGCAAGAGAGCAGATGTGACCCCACCGGTTCGCCGATCGCAGAGTGGATGTCAACGCAGGGCGGGGCTGGACATATGTTCACCTTGTGTTCATATTTCACAGATGACCGCTTTTTTGACCCCCGGCCAGTCCATCGCGCGCGGCCTGTGCCGCCATTTGCTGACCCATGGCTTCGCCTCGGTGGAAGAGCTGGTCCCCGCGCCGGGGTTGCGGGTTGATGTGATGGCGATCGGGGCCAAGGGCGAGATCTGGATTATCGAGTGCAAATCAGGCCGCGCCGATTTCACCTCGGACCACAAATGGCAAAACTATCTGGAATGGGCGGACCGTTTCTTTTGGGCGGTCGACAGCGATTTCCCGACTGAGATTTTGCCAGATGACACGGGCCTGATCATCGCCGATGGCTATGATGCCGAAATTCTGCGGATGGGCCCCGAGAGGCGATTGGCAGGCGCGCGCCGCAAGGTCTTGACGCAAAAATTCGCACGCCACGCGGCGCTCAGGCTTCAGGCATACCGCGATCCGGGGGTGACGGCGGATGGGATCAATCCTACCGGGATTTGCCCTTAGCTTTGCTTGCACCGCGCGCGGCTTCGGCGGCGGCACGCAATTCTTCGGCGATTTCTTCTGCCTCTTCGGGATCGAAGTCCAACGGCAGCTCTATCCCCTCGGCCTCAATATAGATACGCACCATGCCAAGGCTGGTTGGACCAATCTGAATGTTGGCGGCGATATCGCTTTGTTTGTCGATGCCCATGACGCGGCTCCCGTTTGACTGACTTTCGCTACCTCTTGGCGTCCGGTCTGGCAAGGTATGATCTTGCGCGCATTGCCAAATCATCCCCTTGCAATCATAAGGGACAGGGGGTAAATGCCCCACCAAGTGCCGGCGTAGCTCAGTTGGTTAGAGCACTAGATTGTGGATCTAGGGGTCCCCCGTTCGAGCCGGGGCGCTGGTACCATCACCCCCCCAAAAAAATATCATTGAGACATGTTCTTGGGGGATTGATGCCCGCAAGGGGGC
>JBATTI010000580.1:0-2662 GCA_049670445.1 Albidovulum sp.
TCAGCCATACCGCCAGCAAAAGAAGTGGAAGCAGCAACCGAGAGTGCAGCAGCAAGTGCGATCTTTTTCATTCTAAATACTCCATCCGTGCCCCGGGAGGTTTCATTGGGATGACAGGGGCAGCGTCTTTCCCTTAACGGAAAATTTAGCCGCTACCCCGGCCAAAAGGCGAGCGAAAAGAGTCTCTTGGGCAAACCGCCCCGCTAGTTTGTCAAATAAGCAACACTTGGGTGCCGACCTCGGCCATGCCGAAAAGCTCGGCGATATGTTCATTATAAAGGCCAATACAGCCGTTCGACGACCGCCGCCCGATCTTGCGCGTGTCATGGGTGCCGTGGATGCGGTAATATTGCCAGGACAGGTGCATCGCATGGGTGCCAAGCGGGTTTCCCGGCCCCGGAGGCATGTATTCGGGCCATTCGGGGTTACGTTCGCGCATGGATGGGGTCGGGCGCCAATCGGGGCCCAAAACCTTTTTGACAATCGTGGTGCGCCCCTTGCGGGTCAGATCTTCGGTCAGGGGGACGCTGCTGGGATAAAGCCGGTAGGTGGCCCCATCCGCGCCCCAAAAATGCAATGCGCGCGAGGAAAGATCGACCAGAATCGCGCCCTTGTTGAGATTGTCGAAATAGGGCTGCCATTCCAGCGACCGAAAGCTAGAGACATTGCGCCGGATGTTGGAGCTTATGTCACGCTCGATCTCGGTGCTGTTGGCATTTGCATCGGCGGCGGACTGGGCCAGAACCGGCCTAGCCACAGTTGCGGCCGCCAAAGCGGCGGCGCTGCCAAGGATGGAACGGCGGCTCAATCTGCGCCCATCGCCAGAATTTCCGGTATTCATCGCCTCATCTCTCCGTTTTTTTGGCTTGGGGCCGCTTTGATCCGGGCACCAGCCCAACGCTTTACCACGCCTCATGGGCCCGTTACATCCAAAGAGCAAATCCACCAAAGAGCAAATCACAGCTGCGCTAGCTGGCCGATATTGGTGATTTGGCGTTTGAACACTGTTTCACGAAACTGTAAAGCACAGGCTTGAAATATGCGGGGTAGGCATCGAATGTTGAAACAAATATTGACAAGCGTCGGCGTGATCGTGCTGCTTTCAGCCTGTCAGCCGACAACACGGACGCTGGCCGCCGACGGCAAGCCCTTGCCGGAAGCCTATGTGATCAAGCCCGGCGATGTCAGCCGCGTGACCTTCTCGATGGTGGATTCGGTCAATGCCTTGCGCAAAAGTGCGGGCGCCCAACCACTTAACTTGAACGCCGAGCTGACGGCAGCCGCAGCGACCCATTCGCGCGATATGGCGGTACAAAACCGCCCCTGGCACTTTGGCTCGGACGGCTCGTCGCCGATCCTGAGGGTCCAGCGCGCGGGCTATGCCGGCCGGATGCTGGGCGAGAATATCTCAGAAACCTATGAGAATGAGATCGAGACGCTGACAGCCTGGATGGCGGTGACAGAAACCCGCGCCGTGGTGCTGGACCAAAATGCCCGCAATGTCGGGTTTTCATGGTTCCAGGAACCAAATGGCAAGATCTGGTGGACGCTGGTTACCGGCAGCTAAAGCCGGGCGCTTTGCATGGCGAATATCAGGCGGCCCCAAACGGGCCGCCTTTTTCATGGCTTCAGGAAAACCGGGGTTCCGACGCGCAGCATTGAATAAATCTCTTCAATCTCGCGGTCTTTCACGGCGATGCAGCCCGCCGTCCAATCCTTGCCACGGCCTTTGTTTTTGCCGTCGCGGCCGTGGATAAAGATATCGCCGCCGGGTTCCTTACCCAATGCCTTGGCATATGCGCGATCGGCGTCATTGGGATAAGAGATGCCCAAAGACAGGTGGTAGGCGCTTTTGGGATTGCGGTGGCTGATGCGGTAAGCACCTTCGGGCGTTTTCTGGTCGCCCTCAAACTGCTTGGCCCCGACCGGGTTGCCACCAAGGCCGATCTTGTAGTCTTTCAGCACCTCATTGCCGTGCAACAGATACATCCGCCGTTCGGCTTTGTGGATCACAACCGCCGTCACCTCCGGGCCGTCATAACGCTGAAGTTTCGCGCCACAGGAGGCGGTGATAATGACTGCGGCGATCAACGCCAGAATATTGAAAAATTTCATCGCCTGATCGCCTGCCTGCCTTTGTCTTTTCGATCTGCATATACCTGCGGCGGCGCGGACGGAAGCGCTTTAACGCCGGGCGTGCGAAAACCCCGCAGCCAGTTCGACATGGGTGGACCAGCGGAACTGATCGACGACCTCGACCCAATCAAGCACGTAACCCGCCGCGACCAGCGCCTTGGCATCACGCGCAAAGGTCACGGGATTGCATGAGACATAGGCCAGCCGTTTAGGGCCGGATTGCGCGATTTCGGCCACCTGCGCCTCGGCCCCGGCGCGGGGCGGGTCAAGCACAACGGCGTCAAACCTGGCCAGTTCATCTTGCAAAAGCGGGCGGCGGAAAAGATCGCGCGCCTCGGTCGTGACCCGGTGCAGACCGGTGGCATGACGCCAGCCGGCATCAAGGGCGGCCAGCATCGGCGCTTCGGATTCCACCGCGTGAACCTCGGCCGCTTCAGACAGCGGCAAGGCAAAGGTGCCTGCGCCCGAGAAGAGATCAACGATGCGCTTGGCGGGGCCGCTGGCGCGGCGCACGGCGGCGACAAGG
>JBATTI010000581.1:0-2953 GCA_049670445.1 Albidovulum sp.
GAAAACCCCCTGCCCCGCCCGATTAAGGACGGGGCGTATATCATTGTTTCGGTTGGAAAAGCCGCGGTTCCGATGGCTGGCGAAGCCTTGGCGCATCTGGGGGATGCACCCGTGCGCGCGCTGGTGGTCACCAATTATGAGAACGCGCGCGATCTTGCGGGAGCGCGGGTCATGGCCTCGGGCCATCCGGTGCCGGATGAGAACGGCCGCCTTGCAGGCGAGGCGGTGGCCGAACTTTTGGCCTCGGCACGCGAAAATGACCGGGTTGTGGCGCTTATTTCTGGCGGCGGCTCCGCACTTTTGCCAGCCCCCGCCCCCGGCCTCACCCTCGAAGACAAGGCCAGCGTCAACCGGTTGCTGCTGGCCAACGGGTTCGAGATTGCCGAGATCAATCTGATACGCCAGCAATTGTCGCGGCTGAAGGGCGGCGGCCTGTTGCGGCTGGCAGCGCCCGCTACGGTCACCGGCTTTATCTTGTCGGATGTCATCGGCGATGATCTGCGGGTGATCGCATCGGGCCCGACAGTTGCGCCGATTGGCACTGCCGCCGAGGCGCGCGAGATGCTGCAAGCGCGCGGGCTGTGGGCCGCACTGCCCGGTGCCGTGCGCGCCCATCTGGAACGGGTGGATACGAAGTGCACAGCGCTTCCGCAGGCGGATAACCACCTGATCGGCAGCAATAAGAAAAGCCTGCAAGCCGTTATTTCGGCTTCACAAAATATGATATCGCAGATCGTGTCGGACCGGCTTGAAGGCGACGTGGCCGATGCTTGCAACGTCATTCTTGCAGCAAGCCAATCCGCCCCCAAGGGCCAACCTGCTTGCTTGATTTTCGGCGGTGAGACCACCGTCAACCTGCGCGGTGACGGCCTTGGGGGCCGCAACCAGGAGCTTGCCCTAAGGTTTGCCCTTGCCGCCCCTCAGGTGATCGGCGACAGGGCATGGATCTTCTTGTCCGGCGGCACTGACGGGCGCGATGGTCCGACCGATGCGGCGGGCGGAATTGTCGATGCGCAGACCGCCAAGCGTATCCAAACGGCCGGGCTGGATGCCCATGCCCTATTGGCCAATAATGACAGTAACCGCGCGCTTGCAGCCGCTGGTGATCTGGTCATCACCGGGGCGACCGGCACCAATGTTGCCGATGTTCAGATCTTGCTGCTGGGTGCCTGAAGCTTCAATAGCTTGGCTGTTTGAGCGTTGAGTTTTCATTCATCGTCGCCAAACGCTCAAGATTGACGATGGTGGACAGCATCAGCCGGTCCTGGCTCCAATCCCCCGGACGCTGGATTGCGACCGCTGCAAGCAAGGTCAAGCCAATCAAGGGGGCCGCCAATACCGCCAGAAGTATGCGCGAATTCGCCTCGGTCTTGCCGTCCAGAAGGGACATGAGCCGACACTGCAGCACCTGCGCCGAGCTTTGGCCGAACAGCCGGTTTTCGGACTGAACCAACCCGACGACCGGCGTATTCAGCGCAAAAAACCGCTTTTTCTTCAAGCTGCTATGGCACACTCTTAACAGGCATTCGCAATAGGTGCGCACATCATAACCCTTGCGCATCACCACCTGACGATCACAGCTTAGCTCGCGCAATTGTTCCACCTGACGCTTCCACAGATAAAACGCCGGATTCCAGAAAAACAGCGGGCGCAGCAGTTCCAGCGATATCTCCCAATCGACATCGCGCTGGCGCAGGTGTTGCAGCTCATGGCCCAAGGCGATCTTCAGATCTTCAGGCTCCGCCAGCATCGTCGAGGGGAAAACAATCAACCGCCGCCGCCAGCCACGGGTGGAAAAGGGCACCGTGGTGCGGTCTGACAAGCGCAGCTCAAGCCCGCGAATGCGGCGCCAGACGAAGCTTTCGTCGATGATCTGGCGCAGTTTGAAAATGCTCAGGATCAAGCGCGCGGTAAAGAAAGCGACGCCTGCAATCATGCCGGTCGCCAGCCAGAACACGGCATCATAACTTCCCGCGATATGCCCCGCCACCAGATGCCGCCGCACACCAAGCATCGCCTCCAGGCTTTCGGGATGCATCTCAAACCGGCCTTGCAGATATTGCGCGATAATGAAATCCGACAGGTTGACCGGATTGGCCCGTCCAACGTCGCCATGCAAGGCCATCGCCGATAAAAGCGCCACCGCGAAAGGTGCAAGGATTATCGCCCAAAACACCGCCCTGACGGTCTTAAGCTGTAAGGTATAGGCATGGCCAAGCCCCGCGCCGCGCAGGCCAAGCCGCGCCAGACCCCACAGAATACAGGCAAAGGTAAGCAGGATATTCACATCAAGATAGGCATCGACAAGGCTGCTAACCGTCATCATTTCTAAGCCTCCTATCCAAAAGCGCCCGGATCTCATCCAGCGCCTCTTGTGACAAATCATTGTCATCGACCAGCCGCGCCACCAAAGACACCGGCGTATTGTCGAAAAGTTTCTCGGATAGGTTCTTAAGCGAGCGCGTCTGATAGCTGTCTTTGCTCAGCACCGGCTTATAGGTGAATGTCTTGCCCTGTTTCGTGCTGGTCACGAATTGTTTTTGTTCGAGTATGCGCAGGATCGTTGCCGCAGAAGTATAGGCCAATGGCCGATCAAGTGGCAAGGAATCCAAAACCTCACGCACCGTTGCTTCGCCCAGATCCCAAAGCTTGGACATGAATTCAAGCTCGACCTCGGTCAGCATTTCGTTTTTCTTCTTTGGGCGCATGATTGGAATTGATCCTGAAACTGGCATGATAATACCCACTTATCTTAACAGTATGCGGTCGGCGGGCAAAGCCCTTCGCTCAAACCTTCCAAAAGCAGAAGACACCCCAGCCGATTGACAACGCCAGAGGCCACCAAAGCGGCATGCCGAAAAGCCCAAGCCAGGCCAGAAAGATGTAGCTGGTGCCCAAAAGCGCGATGAACAGCCGGTCACCGCGGGTGGTGACAAGGCGCAAGGCCCCAAGG
>JBATTI010000582.1:0-2384 GCA_049670445.1 Albidovulum sp.
ATGAGCGACTCTTCCTAATCTAAATGTAGTCGCGCGGAACATCATCGTCATAGTCGCGTTGATAAATCAAGTCTTCCCCTTCGTAAGCCTCAAGCCGCGCCGAAAGATGGAATGTCTGATTGTCCGAAGTCATGGAACAATAGGTTTCGGTCCGAAGCCTTCGGCCATCGCGTTCCAGCACCTCGGTCCAATGTGCCTGACCGCGTGCAGATAACGGGTCATCGGGGTGAATATCCCATCTTTCGCGGGCAATGGATCCTGCGATTCCACCGTGATCTGGGTTCTCATACTCTCCAAAATCATCCTCGATGATCAGGCTGACGATACCGGTTTGCTGGTCAATCTCGGTGCGTCGCTGATGGGCTTCGGGGCGAATTTCTTGCAACGCCAGCGACTTGGCCGTCACCGCCGGTGCGAAGCTTGCTTCATTTTCCGAAGCGGTATTCAGGCGCACCGGCAAATCAAGGCTGCCGCCGGTCAAGGTCAGGGTCGCGGCCTCTGGCGCGGGCCAGATCATCGGCCAATAATTGGACGATACGGCAATGCGCAGCCTGTGCCCCGCCGGCAATCTGTAGGCGATGTGATCCAGCGCTACGTCAACCTCAATCTCTTGCCCCGGCACCAAAGGTTCGGGTGTCTCATGGCTGCGCCGATGGGTCAGGTTGAGCACCCCCCAGGTGATACGGGTCGCAGCGCCGTCAGGGTGGATATGGTTAAGCCGTACGGCGACCTGCGCTTGCGGCTTGTCCGCGCGTAACCGCAGCCGCAAACGCGGCGCACCGACAATATCGGTGAGCGCCATCGGCAGGCTGTCAAAACACACCGACAAAGCATCATCGCGGCGTTGATCGCCGGGCATCTCCGGCCCCAGCCAGATCGCGCAAAATTCACCGCTGTTCATCCCGCAATCCTGCGGGCTGTTAAGATCCAGACAAAAGTCGCCGGGCCCCTGCCCCAAGACGCCATCGCCAAGCGGCAGCGCGCGCATCTCAACCCCCGGTGCGGGCCAATCGCTTTCAGCGATCCAACGACCGGGGCGATGGTCATACCACGATGCTGGCCGCACCCCGTCCATCAGGTAAAACCGGCAAGCGGGGTCATCCTCCACCCCGGTGTCTTCGCCGTTAAGCCACCGCCCCCACCAGCGCAGCGCCTCTTGCAAGAAGCCGATGCGCGGTTCTGGTACGGCGAAATGCGGGTATTTGTGCACCCATGGCCCGATGATGCCTTTCACCGGCGCCTGAATGTTTTCAATCAATTGCGGCACGGCGTTCTTATAGGCATCGCCCCAGCCGCCAACCGCCAGAACCGCCGCCTTGATTGCCGCATAATCCTCGCAGATCGATCCGTGCTTCCAATACTCATCCCGGCGCTGATGGCGCAGCCAGGTTGCGGGCAAGAATGGCTCGGCCTCCAGCCGTTCTTTCCACATCTCGAACCAGCCCTGCCGCAAGGCGGGATCGGGCGGGCGCGACGAATAGGCCCACATCGTCGCCCCCCAGCCAAGGTTTTCATTCAAGAGGCAACCGCCCTTGTAGTGAATGTCATCGGCGTAACGATCCACGGTTGAACACAGCGTGATGATCGCCTTCAAAGGCTCGGGCTGAAGGGCCGCCACCTGCAGCCCGTTAAAACCGCCCCAACTGATCCCCATCATGCCGACGCGGCCATTCGACCAGCTTTGCGCGGCGATCCAGTTGATCACCTCAACCGCATCAAAAAGTTCTTGCGCGGAATATTCATCCTCCATCAGGCTTTCGCTATCGCCAGTGCCGCGAATATCAACGCGAAAGCACGCATAGCCGTGACCGGCAAAATAGGGATGGGTCAGCGCATCGCGCACCACAGTGCCGTCGCGTTTTCGGTACGGCAGATATTCAAGCACCGCCGGAAACGGCCCCGGCCCTTCAGGCATCCAGACCCGCGCCGAAAGCCGCGTGCCATCGGCAAGCACGATGCCAAGATCGGGCGTCTCGCGCACCTTGAATGGAAATTTCTCTGTCATCGCCCCCCCCGGCAGATCCCCGACCGGATCTGAAAGCTTCTTGTGCGGGCATTACGATCAGATGTAACTGAAATCTGCAACCAGCAGTTAGACATCAACACCAAAGGAAAAGATCGCATGCCCAGCCCCAATATCTTGATCCTCATGGTCGATCAGCTGAACGGCACGCTCTTTCCCGATGGTCCGGCCAAATGGCTGCATGCACCGAACCTCAAAAGGCTGGCGGCGCGGTCGGTGCGCTTTGCCAATGCCTATACCGCCTCGCCACTTTGCGCACCGGGGCGCGCGTCTTTCATGACCGGTCAGTTGCCATCACGCACCCGGGTCTATGATAATGCGGCCGAATTCGCCTCGGACATCCCGACCTATGCCCATCATT
>JBATTI010000583.1:0-3275 GCA_049670445.1 Albidovulum sp.
CCCCGATACCAACGGGCCGCGCCTGACCTTCAGCTTCGATCCGGGCGAGGCGCCGGTCATTGAATTTCGCGCGCAGCTTACCACATCAACCGGCATATTCAGCGAGACATGGCTTTACCGATGGACGGCGTAATTCACGATCAGCCAACCCTGCGGCCCCTGATGCCGCCGCGCGCGCCCTTGCCGATGCCGATCCAGGATTTTGCGGCGACGCCAGATCAAATGATCCGCCCGGATGCCAGGATTGCGGCCCATGCCACCGCGAAGAACCGGGTCATGCTTTGGCGCGCCTTGGCCTTCTTGCCTGCCATTGCGTTGACAGCGGTCTTTGTTTTCGCACAGGCACGACGACTGGCCGTGGGCGGTATGGCCCCGGTGGAGCAGGTTCACCTCTATCTTTCGGGCTTTGCGTTTTTGTGGATTGCGATCTCGGTCAGTACCGCCGTGCTTGGCCTTTTCGTGCGCCCCTTGCCCACAAGCCCAGCCCAGCCGATGGCCGAGCAGAATATGTCGGTGGCCTTGCTGATACCGATCCACAACGAAGATCCGGTCGCGGTGTTTGGCAATGCGGCCGCCTTGCTGGAGGATCTGCGCGATCAGCCCGATGCGGCGAATTTCAGCCTTTTCGTGCTGTCCGATACCCGCGATGATGCGATTGCCGCCCAGGAATTGCGGCTGTTTCAGCATCTGCAGATCGAACAGGGCGACCGCTTCAACATCTATTACCGCCGCCGGTCGATGAATACCGACCGCAAGACCGGCAATATCGGCGATTGGGTGACCGGCTGGGGTGCGGGTTATGAGGCGATGGTCGTCCTTGATGCCGACAGTCTGATGAGCGCGTCCAGCGTGTTGCAGCTGCGCCGCGCCCTGGCCGCCGACCCGGCCGTCGGCCTTGTGCAATCCTGGCCCCGTATCTTGCGCGCAGAAGGCCTGTTCCCGCGGGTTCAGCATTTCGTGACCTCGGCGCATGGTTGGATTATGGCTCGCGGTCTGGGAATGTGGACGGGGGCTGAGGCGAATTACTGGGGCCATAATGCCATCATTCGCACCCGAGCCTTTGCGGGTTCTGCCGGTCTGCCGCATCTGGTCAGTGTCACGGGCCAGCGAACCTTGATCATGTCGCATGATTTTGTAGAGGCGGCGATGCTGCGCCGGGCCGGATGGCGCGTGCATTTCATGCCCGAGATCGAGGGCAGCTATGAAGAAACGCCGGGCTGCCTGATGGATCATATCTTGCGTGACCGGCGCTGGTGCCGGGGCAACTTGCAGCATCTGCGGTTACTGCTGGCCAAGGGGCTGCACCCGGTTTCGCGGTTTCACTTCTTGCAAGGTGCCGTCAGCTATCTGTTGGCGCCCGTATGGCTTGCCTTGATGGCAATCTGGGCCTTTCCGCAGATGGCGGTCATTCCGCTGGGCATCGACGGTGCCCCCCCGGTTCCGGTGGTGATTGAGGGTTTTGGTGCGGGGGGGGGATTGTTCCTGGCAAGCGTGCTGGTCATGCTTTTGGGGCCAAAGCTTGCCTCGGTTGCGGTGATCTTGAATTCGGCGCGGCGTCGGGCGGCATTTGGCGGCGGCAAGGTTTTTGCACTGGCCGCCCTGACCGAAATTCTGGTGTCGGTCATCTATGCGCCGATCTTGATGGTGCAACAGGTGCTTTCGGTCGCGACTGCGATGATATCGGCGCGCGACATCTGGGCACCGCAGCGCCGTGATGGCGGCCAGCCGGGTCTTGTGGCCCTTGCGCGCTTTCATGTAGTGGAAACCGGGCTTGGGGCGCTGACCCTGATCGGGATTGCGACCGGCGCGGTTACCTTTTGGTTGCTGCCGGTGGCGATCAGCCTGTCGGCTTCGGTGCTTTTGTCATGGCTTAGCGGTTGGAATGTCGCTGGGCACAAAAATGCCGGCCTGCGGCTTGATACGCCCGAAAGCCGCAAGCCGCCGCAGATCTTGCAAAGCGCCTCATCAGCGCGCGCGCGTTTTGCGTCGATCCTGACGCAACCGGTGGTCTATGATCTTGCGGCCGAATAGCGGTTAAAGTGCCTCAAACCAATTCAGTGCGGCATCGGCCCAACCTTTGGGAATTTGATGCCCGCCGGGAAATAGCATGAACTCCAGCGCTGATCCCTTTGTGCAGCGATCCCAGCGCCGATGCCAGAAATCATCGTCGATCTTGAAGGTATCGGCGCGCATTTCTTTGCAGCCATTGGTTTCGCGCCAAATCTCCATCGCATGCCACACGTCGCCCTGCGCGGCCCAGGCATCATCCGCACTGCCGCCCAGATAACGCCCCTCAAGCGGCACGGTCGTGTCTGTCCAGCCATGGGTGTGCAGCAAGCGCACGGGCCCCGCACAAGCGGCGGTCGGAT
Organism: Albidovulum sp.; assembly: GCA_049670445.1. GTDB lineage: Bacteria > Pseudomonadota > Alphaproteobacteria > Rhodobacterales > Rhodobacteraceae > TMP-24. Next base: position 2,370 of record JBATTI010000583.1, read on the forward strand.
AGGGGCGCCAGAAACTGCCACTGACCGGCGCATAGGCCGCCGCCAGCCCCGGATCCTGGCAAGCGGCATAACTTACCATCGATCCGCCAATGGAAAAGCCCGACAATAATATGCGGTCGCGTCTTATGCCGTGCTTGGCTGCGGCATCGTCAAGAACTTCGCGCAGGAATGCAGGCTCATCGCGTGTCTTTGGCCAGTCGGGATGGAACGACCACCTTTTGCCTTCTGTGCCGTCATCAGAACGGCCCGATGGCCCAATCACCGCATAGCCGCGTGCCAATATTGCATTGATCATGCCGGTGTTTTTGAAAATGCCTTCGCCGTTGCCGCCGTAGCCATGCAAAAACATCACCGCCGGGACCGGGCCGGAAACGCCTTCGGGCCGCATGATGTGATATTCGCCATTGGCCACAAGGCAAGGCCCGTCCTGACCGTCACAACTGGCCAGGGAAGGCGCTGCCATCAGCAATAGTGCGGCCCAAATGCTGCCCGCAAGTGTTTGACGCCAAGGCATCATCCGTTATTCCCCCGTGTAAGGTGACATCGGCAAACCGGCTGCGATCCAGCCCGCACCGTCACCTGTGCCCAGCATACCTTCAGATACGTCCAAGACCACCTTATATCCGGCCGTCTTTAACCGCGCCGCGGTTTTGTAAGACCGCACCCCACGCGCACAGATCAGCGCAATCGGCATCGATTTGTCACCGCCGGTTGCGTGTTCCACCTGCGCAAAGAAATCATCTGCGCGCATGTCAATAAGGCGGGCCCCGGTTGCAATGCCGGTACTGCGCCATTCATCGGGGCGCCGGATATCAACCAACATGAGCTTACCGTCGCGCAGACCTTCCAAGGCTTGCTGTGGGGTGATTGCATCGACGGATACCGGGGCAGGGACCAGGCCAAAAT
>JBATTI010000584.1:0-3897 GCA_049670445.1 Albidovulum sp.
AAAAGCGGGACGGGTGTGACGCCCACCACCGGCATCCCCCACCACTTGACGACGCAAAATACCACCAGCGCAAGCGCCATAAGTATTCCAAAGGATATGATAATTGTCAGAGCTGCTGCCATTTTTAGCCCTCCCTATGAGCCAGCGCGCGTTTCATTTTCGCTTGGTTGTGCGGTCCCTTGTCGGGCTTTTTTGCACGGTTGGCCAATTTATATCTAAGTTGTGCAAAAAATCAAACGTTTGTACAATCGTGGCAAAGAGAAAGAGAAAATGGCACGCCAGAAAATCAGAGAATTGCGCCGGGGTGAGCTTATCGATGCCGTGGTTGCCGCCATTCACGATTACGGGTTCGCGGCGCTGACGGTGAATGAGATTGCACGCTATGCGCAGACCTCAACCGGCAGCATTCATTACTATTTCGGCTCCAAGGAGGCCTTGCTTGAGGCGACGATGCGTCATCTGATGTCGATCTTGCGGCAGGCTGTGGTGGCGCGCTTGCAGGGGCAAAGCAGCCCGGAAAACCGGCTGATTGCGGTTGTCACCGGTAACTTTGATGAAAGCCTGTTCACCCGCCAGAACTGTAGCGTCTGGAACCAGTTCTGGGCCTCCGCCCCCTATACGCCCAGCCTCGCGCGGTTGCAGCGCCTTAACCGCGCCCGCGTCACCAGCAATATCCGCGCCGAAATGCGCAGCCTGTTGCCCGCGTCATTGGTTGATAGCGCTTGCGCTTCGGTGCAATCCTATATGGACGGCATTTGGATCAACGCGGCCCAGACCGGGGTGACAATCGATGCGGTGCAGGCCCAACACGATGCCGTAGCCTTCTTGCGGGTGGTGCTTGGGGATGCCCTCTCGGCCCCAAAGCGGGGCTGACCCCCCCCCGGCATGCGCCTGAGGTTTGAACGGCGGGCGCTTTGCCTATCGCGCCGGTATGATGGCACCCTTATGCGCAATAACCGCCAGGGCGCATGCATGCCCATCGGCCAGCGCCTTTGCCGTATCGCCGTGCTGAAGGTAGCTGCCAAGGAATGCCCCGTTAAAGCTGTCTCCGGCGGCGGTCGTATCAATGACCGCGGCAGCCTTTGGAAAGGCCGCCGGATGCGCTTTTTCCAAACCACCCATGGCGCGGGGCCCAAGCGCGCCGCGCTTCAACGCACCTTTCGTCACGCCCCAGTCGCGCAGTCTGGCAACAACACCCTGCTCGGACAGATCGGCGAACAAGGCCAGCTCATCCTCCAAAGACGGAAGCCCGATATCGGCCAGCCGCCAGGCTGCCTCCACAGAGGCCCGCGCGGTGGCGACACTGGTCCAAAGCTTTGGGCGGTAATTGGAATCGAACACAATCGTCTTGTTGCAATGTGCAAGCCACGCCAACAGGCCGTCGCGCACCAGAGGCGGAAGGATCGCCAAAGTGATCGCGGAAAAATAGATCACATCAAACCCTTCAAGGGCGTCAAAACCCTCTGCAAAAAGCCTGCGTGCCGCCGAGTTTTCGCGCCAATAGTGGAAGGATCTTTCGCCATCCGCTGTCGTGTCGATGGCATAAAGGCCGGGCAAAAGGCCCTGGTGCTGCGTTATGTCCGTGGTCAAGACACCCTGCGAGCCGATGAAATCCAGCATCCTCCCCGAAAACGGATCTGTCCCCACCACGCTCACAAATGAAACGCTGTGTTTGGCAGGCAGGCTTCGGCGCAGATAAACTGCGGTGTTCAGCGCATCACCCGCAAAACCGACAAGCGGGGTTTCCCCCTCAAAGGCAAGCTCGATCATCGCCTCGCCGATACAGCCGATCTTGAGCGGGGCGGTCACATCAGTCTCCGATCGGCTTGGGCCCGGCGTCCTTGGACAAGGGCAAAAGCGAGGTCCGGATACGCCGCAGATTTTCCTTGACCCGTTCGGGGCGCTTTCTTGCGGCCCCTGCGGCCAGCACATCGACAATCGCTATATAGACCAGACGCGAGGCAGAGGGTTTGTAAATGTCCTGATCTTCGGGAATGTCGATCTGGATCGAGGTATCGGCAAGTTGGGCAAGGTCCGATCCGGTCTTGGTCAGGCTGATGGTCGTGGCCCCGTATTGCTTGGCAATTGAAACACTGTCCAACAGCTCGGCCGGCTGGCCGCTGGATGAAATGGCCACAAGCACGTCGCCCTCGGTCAGGGTCGAGGACAACATGCGCTGCAAATATCCGTCGGCATGTGCCTCTGCCGGAATGCCCAGCCGGAAAAACCGGTTCGCCCCTTCGCGGGCCACATTGGCCGAACCGCCGCCCACGCCAAGAAAGGCGATACGGCGCGCATTTGCCAAAACATCTGTGGCCTGTTCGATCGGCTGCCCATCCAGTTGCTTGCGCGCAAGTGTCAGCGTGTCAACCAGGGTGCTGAAAACCTGCGTCACCAATTGGCCAGACTCTGAGCGATCACCACTTGGCCCGCCAAGATATTGCAAACTGACGGCAACACTTTGCGCCAGACGAATCTGAAAATCGCGAAAGCCCTCGCATCCTATTGTTGTGCAAAACCGGTTCACGGTCGCAACCGATACATCGGCGGCCCCGGCAATCTCATGTTGCGACAGAAAAGAGATCTCCTCCAGATTGGTCAGCACAAAATCGGCAACCAACTGCTCGCGCTTCGGGAAGCTGCCCTCAAGCGCGCGCATATGCGAAATGATGTCGATGATCTTGGGCATTGGCTTGGCCTGTCTGCTAAATCGGTTTGTATGCCACTACATCCATTTCGACCTTCGCGTCGATCATAAGCGCACTTTGTACCGTCGAACGCGCCGGCGGATGCGCCGAAAAATGCCTGGCAAAAACCGAATTGAAGCTGGTGAAATCGCGCGGATCATCCAGCCAGACACTGACCTTGACCACATGTTCAAGCCCGCATTCGGCCAGTTTCAGAACCGAGATGATATTTGCCATCACCGCTTCGGTCTGCGCGATAATGCCGCCTGCGACCACCTCTCCGCCAACCGTCGGGACTTGCCCCGACACATAGATAAAATCGCCTGCGCGCACCGCTTTGGCAAAGGGCCGCGGTGTTCCGCCCGCCGCCGCATCCGCGCCATCGAAACGGGTGATTCCCTGTGGTGTATGGGTCATGTTCCATCCTGAATGTAAGTAACTTACGTATTATGCGCATAAATTTGGGCCATATCCAATATAATTTGACAGATTGCCGCTAAAATGAAAGAAACTTACACAAAGCCGACAATAATCCCGAAAAACCTGGCAGCGGAGGAAAATGAAATGAAGCTGAAGACATGGATGAAATCTGCCCTTGCGGCGGGGGCTTTGATGTCCCTGACCACGGGTGCCTATGCCGACGGCATGTTGCGCTATGCAACTGTGGGCGAACCGCCCAGCCTTGATCAGCAGGTGATCACCTCTGATCTGGCGACCACCATCGCACATCATATGTTTGAGGGTCTTTATACGTTCAACAGCGCCAACGCGCCGGTGCCGCTGCTTGCCTCTGGCGAAACCGTGTCCGAGGACGGCAAAACAATCGTGATTTCCCTGCGCGAAGGTGTGACCTTCCACGACGGACAGGCCATGACATCCGCCGATGTTCTGGCGTCACTTCAGCGCTGGGGTGAGTTTGGCTCGCGCGGCAGCCTGCTTTTTGATCACGTCGAAACCGTGCAAGCCAGCGGCGATCATGAAATCACCATAACCCTGAAAGAGCCCTTCGGCCCGTGGAAAAACCTGATGGCCTTCATCAATGGCGGCCCGGCGATTTACCCCGCCCGCGTTGTCGAAGGCGCCACCAAAGAACCGATCGCGCCCGAAAACTACATCGGCACCGGCCCCTACAAGTTCAGCGCCTGGGAGGCGAACCGCTATATCGAACTGCTGCGCTTTGACGGTTACACATCCCCCGAAGGGCCTGCAG
>JBATTI010000585.1:0-2504 GCA_049670445.1 Albidovulum sp.
CCTCGGCGGGGTGCTATTTCTTTGTCACGGTCGTCAAGAACGCCTTTGGCTATGACGACAGCCTTGACGTTTTTGGCATTCACGGCGTTGGCGGCATTATCGGGGCGATCGGCACCGGGGTCTTTTCGGCGGCCAGTCTTGGCGGGGTGTTTGGCGATGATTATTCCATCGCGTCGCAGACCTTCGTGCAGATAAAAGCGGTGCTGATCACCCTGGCCTGGAGCGGTGTGGTGTCGGTGGTTTTGTTCAAGCTGGTTGATCTGACCGTGGGTCTGCGGGTTGACAGCGACAGCGAACGCGAAGGGCTTGATCTGACCGCACATGGCGAAAGTGCCTATCACGGCTGATGGCGCAATAAGGGCCAAAAGGCGGGGGTTTTGCCCCGCCTTTTGCTGTCAGATGCCCACGGCCAAGATCGCGCGGGCAAGGATCGGTACGGTTGCGACGTTCAGCCCGGCGATGTTCATCCGGCTGTCACCAACCATATAGATGCCATGTTCGGCGCGCAGGCGTTCCACTTGTTCAGGCGTTGCCCCAAGGCGCGAAAACATGCCGCGATGCTGGGCCAAAAAGCCAAATCGGTCAGAGCCCGAAAGATCGCGCAGTTCACGTGCAAGCAGTTCCCGCAGCCCCAGCATGCCTTCGCGAATTTCGTCCAGCTCTGCCTGCCAATCGGCGCGCAGATCCGCATCGTCAAGGATCGTGCTTACGACCCTTGCGCCGTGGTCTGGCGGGAAGGAATAGTTCTGGCGGTTAAGATAGGTCAGGTTGGCTTGGGTGACATCGCGCAAGCCCGGTTCGGACAGCGCCATAAGCACGCCGGTCCGTTCGCGGTAGATGCCGAAATTCTTGGAGCAAGACGCGGCAATCAACACCTCGGGCAGATGTGCTGCGATAAGCCTTGTGCCGGCGGCGTCTTCCTCAAGCCCATCGCCAAAACCCTGATAGGCCAGATCAATCAGTGGCACTGCGCCGGTCTGTTCCAAAAGAGCGGCGACCTCGGCCCATTGCGGGCCGGTCAGGTTGGCACCGGTCGGATTGTGACAACAGCCGTGCAGCAAGACCACATCACCGGGCGCCACAGCCTTGCGCAAATCACTGGTCATCGCGTCGAAATCGACGCCGCGGGTCTCGGGGTTGAAGTAGCGGTAGCTGGCCGTCTTCATGCCCAGATAACTCAGGATCGAAAGGTGGTTGGGCCAGGTCGGGTCAGAGACCCAAAGGGTGGCATTGGGGGCGGCCATTCGGATAAGTTCAAAGGCCTGGCGCAGGGCGCCCGTCCCGCCGGGTGTCGCCACGGATGCCAGACGCATGTCATAGGCATGCGGGCCAAGCACCAGACGCGCCATTGCGGCGTTGAATGCGGGCTCTCCGGCAAGGCCGGTGTAGGTTTTGGTTGTCTGGGTGTCCCACAAGCGATGCTCGGCCTTTGTCACGGCGCGCATCACCGGTGTCAGGCCGGTTGCATCCTTATAGACCCCAACCCCCAGGTCGATCTTGTCCGCACGCGGGTCGGCCCGGAACTGGCCCATAAGTTGCAAGATCTTGTCCGCCGCTTGCGGTTGCAATGCATTCAGCATGGTTTGCCCTTCTAACCTTTGGCGATCTTCAGATCGCCGTACATGCCCCATTCGGCCCAGGACCCGTCGTAAAGCGCATGGTCACGCTTGCCGATACGCTCCAATGCCAGACTTAAGATAGCGGCGGTCACCCCGGAGCCGCAGGTGGTAATGACCGGCTTTTTCAGATCGGCCCCGGCGGCGTCAAAGGCGGCGCGCAGATCGGCTGTGGGTTTCATTGTGCTGTCAGCATTCAGCAAGGATTGGTAAGGCAGGTTGATTGATCCGGGGATATGGCCGGGCCGCACGCCGGGGCGGGGCTCTTCCTCTTCGCCGCGAAAACGCGGGGCGGCGCGTGCATCAATGATGGTGTAATCGCCAAGCTTGGCGGCCGCAGCCACTTGGGTGACGTCTTTCACCAGATGGGCCTGGCGCTGCACCGTTATATGGCGATCACGCATGACGGGCGCCATGTCTTCCACCGCCCGGCCCTCGGCTATCCACTTTGGCAAACCGCCGTCCAAGACCGCGATATCGGTCTTGCCCATCAGCCTGAAGGTCCACCAGACACGCGCCGCCGAAAACAGACCGGAGCCGTCATAGACCACCACCTGATGGCCGTCACCCACCCCCATCGCCCGCATCCTGCTGATGAACATCTCGGGCGGCGGGGCCATATGTGGCAGGCCCGAGCGGGTATCGGCAATCGCATTGATGTCGAAAAATCGCGCGCCGGGAATATGGGTGCGGGCATATTCCGCCTTCGCATCCCGTCCGGCATCCGGCAAATACCAAGAAGCATCCAGGATCCGCAAATCCGGATCCTTCAGATGCGCTTCCAGCCAAGCTGTTGAAACCAGCGTCTTGGGGTCATCTTCCGCCATTGCCATATCTCCTTGCTTCAGTCCCGATTATCCGGGACCGGACGCAAGAGGCAAGCAAGAG
>JBATTI010000586.1:0-2856 GCA_049670445.1 Albidovulum sp.
ATCAATCGCGGCGGCAAAGCTGCCGTTCATGGCGGCGGCCAGCGCGTCAAGCCCACGTGCCTCGATGCCGATGACGCGGCGGGCGGTTTGCAGGAATTTGTCTTTGTCGGTCATATCAATGCGAAAAAATGTCAGAATTGTCATCCCAGCCCAGCAGGTCAAGCTCGGCCCGTCTTGGCAAGAAATCATAACATGCCTGCGCCAGTTCAACCCGTCCTTCGCGCGCCAGGCGGCTATCAAGCTCGGCCTTCAGGCGGTGCAGGTAAAGCACGTCGGAGGCGGCATATTCAAGCTGTGCGTCGTTCAGTATCTCTGCCCCCCAGTCCGAGGTTTGCTGCTGTTTTGACACATCAACCCCGACCAGTTCTTGCAAAAGGTACTTCAGCCCATGCCGATCGGTGAAGGTGCGCACCAGCTTGGCGGCAATTTTGGTGCAATAGACGGGGGCGGTGGTGACCCCGAAGGCGTTTTTGAGGGCGGCAATATCAAAGCGACCAAAGTGAAACAGCTTCAGCGTGGCAGGATCGGCGAGCATCCGCACGAGGTTCGGGGCCTGCGCTTGCCTCCCCGCCTGGCCCCGCGCAATCTGCACCAGATGTGCGTCACCATCACCCGACGACAGCTGCACAAGGCACAAGCGGTCGCGGCGCGGATCAAGCCCCATGGTTTCGGTATCAATTGCAACGACGGGGCCAAGATCTAGCCCGTCGGGAAGGTCATTCAAATGCAGATGTATCGCCACGCCTTGTCCTTTTTCCTTCGATCTGACCCATGGTCGCCGCTTCAAGAACCGAAATAGGCCTGCTGACATGCGAACTCAACGCGAAAATGGCGGTGCTGGTTTTTCGAAGCCTGGCTGTGCTAGCTTTGGGCATGGTCAAACGGGCGCTGAACTGGGGGCGATCTTATTGGCAAGGCAGGGTGTCACCTGCCTTTGCGGTGGTTATTGTTTTGATCGGGGGGCGGCTGGCGGTTCGGTGGCTTTATGCGCAACTGCCGCCCGATCTGTCGCGCTGGATCGTCGCGGGTATTGCGCTTGTCGATGCGGCTTTCCTTGTCTGGCAGATCACCGGAGCCTTGCGCGCCACGCGGCGCGAGCTGGAAGGGCAAAGCGGAACCATCGGTGTTTGGGGCTGCCACGGTGCCGTTTTGGGGGCATTTGGCGTGGCGATTTATGGTCTGGCCGATCTTGCGGCGGCGCGGCCCGTGGCCCCCATCATGCATACCATTGCGCCGCCGGTTTTGCCGCGTGACGGCGGGGCGGCCCTACTTCTGGGCGAGATCGGCTATGATGCCATGAACGCGCTTGACGCGACCCTTGCGGGTGCTGCGCCGCCCAAGACCTTGCGCATTGAAAGCAACGGCGGGCTGGTTCATGCGGCGCGGGCCATAGCGCTTCGGGTGGAACAGCAACAGCTTGCAACCGAAGTGACAGGTGATTGTTTTTCGGCCTGCACATTGATTTTCATGGCGGGATCGGACCGCGCGCTTGGGCCAAACGGGCGGCTGGGCTTTCACGGCTATGCCTTTCAAGGAGTGAATATCACAAAAGATACCAGCGGCGAGCAGGCCCGAGATGAGGTGTTCTTTGCCCGGCGCGGCCTTTCTGATGATTTCGTCGCGCGCATCTTCGACACGCCGCACGACCAGATATGGATGCCGTCGCGGGCCGAGTTGGTGGCGGCGGGGGTGATTGCGCCGTAGCAGTGGTCGATCTGTGCGGTAGCTTGCCCGACGAAAGTCTGTGGCGTGTGTTGGCCCGTTTGCTAGACTGTTCGGCAATGAAGGCGAAAGTGACATCTTTTCGATGGGGGCAACTGACCCTGCCGGGCCAATTCCTTTTGGCAGGGGCTGTGGTTATGCTTTTGACCATGCTGGTGGTCGGATCATGGGTGTCATCGCGGATAGAGCAAGCCGTGGTGCAAAATTCCGCGATTTCGGCGGCCTCTTATATGGAAAGCTTCATATCGCCGTTAAGTCAGGATCTGGCGTCGCAAGACAGGCTGTCCGAACCCGCAGCCCAGGCCCTGGATGAGATTTTTTCCGGCGTCGCCATGCAAGAACGGGTGGTGTCATATAAGATCTGGAAAGGCGGCGGGCGGGTGGTGCATGCGTCTGACCGATCGGTGATTGGTAAAAGCTTTGAGCCTTCGGATGATCTGCGCGCTGCATGGCAAGGCGAGGTAGCGGCATCATATGAAAACCTTAACGATCCAGAGGATCGGAGCGAAGCGGCACTTGGGGTGCCGCTGCTGGAGGTCTACAGCCCGATACATGAGATCTGGAGCGGTCGCGTCATTGCGGTTGCAGAGTTTTATCAACGCGCGGATGTGCTGAAAACGGATCTGGCGGATGCAAAGCGCAAAAGCTGGTTGATCGTCGGATCTGCCTTTCTGGCCAGCGGCTTCTTGTTGTTCGGAATCGTTCAGGCTGGCGGGCGCACGATCCGTCATCAGCGCATCCGGCTTGAAGAACAGCTTGACGCCACAAAGACGCTGGCAGCCCAGAACCTTGCATTGCGCCAGCGGGCGGTCACCGCCAGTGCGCGCGCCACCGCCCAAACGGAACGCACGATCCGACGCATAGGCTCGGATCTGAACGACGGTCCTGGCCAGCATCTTTCACTGGCGGCTTTGCGGCTGGATGCGGCGCTGAAGGACAGCGCCGACAGTGGGGCCAGCAAAGATATTCGCAACTCCCTTCAATTGGCGCTGGAGGAAATCCGCACTATTTCACGCGGGCTTTCCTTGCCTGATCTGGACCAGATCGACCTGCAAACGCTGGTCAGCGGGGCGGTGCGCCAGCACGAAGAACAAACCACGATGCAAGTCGCGATTGGGCTCGAAGGGCAAAGAC
>JBATTI010000587.1:0-4170 GCA_049670445.1 Albidovulum sp.
TGTGCATTTTGAAATGACCGGTCAGGACGTGACGGAATGCACGGGTGGGGTGCGCGCGGTGACAGATGAAGATCTGTCCGACCGTTATCACACCGCTTGTGACCCACGTCTTAATGCCAGCCAGTCGCTGGAGCTTGCCTTCCTTGTCGCCGAAGAACTGCAAGACCGCAGAGTGCTGCAACAAGCCGCCGGGATGCAGGCATAAAGGCCGAAAACGGCGCCGCCCGACGATCCCGGCGCGGCACGGTTTTTCTGGCATGAATAACGGGCTTTGGGGGCGGCAATGCGTCGCCCCCAAGTCTTTGGGGCGATCAGCTGTCAGTCTTGACCAAGCGCAAATGTCCACGCTCTACCAAAGGGGGCGTCACCAGCGGGGCCTGGCTTTCTGCAAATCCGCTTGTCATAGCCGGGCGCTGTGGTGCGGGCTGCTGATCAAGGCGGATCTGGGTGAAATCAACGTCGACAAGATCGAAGCGGCGCGGCGCGCGGCCAATAACGCCGTCTGCCACAAAACAGCCCAGCGCCCGGTTCACGTCGCCAAGGTCGCTCAGAAGCGGCATGATCAGCAAACGCGCTTCCATTGGCGGTTTGCCAAGGCTGGATTCGGCCGTCAGTTTCATTTCGGCGATCGTGGGGCCAGCAAATACCTGTTCAAGCGCTTCGGCCGCCGCGTCACGGTTCGAGGCGCTGAAGTAAGTGGTGAACGGCATGCCGCGCACTTCCATGCCCATCACATCGCTCAAATGCATCCCGGCCAGCCGGAACCGCGCAACCTTGGGGGCGACACGTTCAAGGACGAAGGCATATTCCAGGGCGCGCTCTATCCCGCGCGGGTCGATTTCCGAGCGTAGCGGGATCGTGCGACCATTGCGCAAGGCTTCCCAATAGGCCCTTACCTCGGATATAGCGGGAAACCGTACGTCCTTGCGGGTTCCTGAAAATGGCACCACGGTGCCCGTACTTTGATTCAATTCCATTTTAATATACCTGTCTGCTATCAGCCGAACGACAATCTGATCTGCTGTGCGTTGTTGCCGGAGATATGCTTTGTTAACCCTTGGTGTAGAATGATTACCTAAGCATTAAGATACAGGTTTTTCGAAACAATGCAGAAGGAAAAGTCTTAAATGGTTAACGCCCCAACGGACGGTGGCACCATGTCGATGACGGGCTTTGCTGCGTTGCGCGGCACAGACCTTGGCTATGACTGGGCCTGGGACATCCGCTCGGTCAACGGCAAGGGCTTTGATCTGCGCCTGAGATTGCCGGATTGGATCGAGGGGCTTGAACCGGCATTGCGCCTTTTGGTTGCCGCGCGGGTAAACCGCGGCAACGTATCAATTGGCCTCAAGATCACGCAAACCGGTGGTGATGACGCTTTACGGGTCAATCGCGACGGGTTGGCCGCGGCCCTTGGCGCCGTGAAGGATGCAGAGGCCGCGGCAGCCGCATTGGGCATAAGCCTCAGACCCGCGTCGGTCGCGGAGGTGATCGCGATGCGGGGCGTCCTTGACCAAGGCGGGACGGTGATTGATACCGCACCGCTTTTGGCGAAACTGATGCGAGACGCTGAAAAACTGCTGGATGATTTTGTAGCAATGCGGGCGGCAGAAGGCCGCAGCCTGAACAAGATCATTGCGACCAACCTAGATAAGGTCGCCGGGCTTTCGGTCGCGGCGCGCGCAGTCTCTGAGGCAAGACGCCCGATGATGGAGCAGACCTTGCGCGACAACCTTGACCGCGTCCTGGCCAGCGCGGCCGAGGCGGATCCGGCGCGGGTGGCGCAAGAGCTGGCACTTTTGATCGTAAAAGCCGATGTCACGGAAGAGCTTGACCGGCTGGATGCGCATATAGATGCCGCGCGCGATCTGCTGTCCGTGCAAGGTGCTGTCGGGCGCAAATTTGATTTCTTGATGCAAGAGTTCATGCGCGAGGTAAACACGCTTTGCGCAAAGTCTGGCAATACGGACCTCACGCGGATCGGGCTTGACCTCAAGACCGTAGTCGACCAGATGCGCGAACAGGTTCAAAACGTGGAATGATAATGCAGCGCCGTGGACTTTTGATAATCCTGTCATCGCCCTCCGGGGCCGGCAAATCGACTTTGGCGAAAAGATTGATGGCTTGGGATAAAAGCCTTGGCTTTTCCGTCTCTGCGACCACGCGCCCCGCACGCGCCGGAGAGGTCGAAGGGCAGGACTATTACTTCAAAACCCGCCCTGAATTCGAGGCGATGGTGGCGGCGGGTGAGATGTTGGAACATGCGGAGGTTTTCGGCAATCTTTACGGCTCGCCCAAGGCCCCCGTGGAAAAAGCCTTGGCGGAAGGCCGCGATGTGCTTTTTGACGTCGATTGGCAGGGGGGCCAGCAGATACGCCGATCAAGTTTGGGCAAGGATACGGTGTCGGTTTTTGTATTGCCACCCAGCATTGCCGAGCTGGAACGCAGGTTACGGTCGCGCGGACAAGATGCGCCAGAAGTCATCACCCAGCGCATGGCAAAATCGGAGGCCGAGATCAGCCATTGGTCCGAATATGACTATGTTTTGGTTAACGATGATATTGACCGCGCCGATGCTGAATTGAAGACAATCCTGACTGCCGAGCGTCTGCGTGCGGACCGTCAGACCAACCTTTCTGATTTTGTCAGAGGCCTGAATGCGGAGTTTGCCAGCAGATGATTTACGAACTTGACGGTATCGCCCCAAAGTTGGGCGAAAATGCTTGGGTGGCCCCGGACGCCAATATCATCGGTAAGGTCGAGCTTGAGGCTGACGCCAATATCTGGTTCGGCGCCACACTGCGCGGCGATAATGAAGTTATCCATGTGGGCCGTGGCAGCAACATCCAGGAAAACTGTGTCTTGCACACCGATATGGGTTTTCCGCTGATCATCGGCGCGGATTGCACGATTGGCCACAAGGCGATGTTGCATGGCTGCGTGATTGGCGACGGCAGTTTGATCGGCATGGGGGCCACGGTCTTGAACGGTGCGCGTATCGGCAAGAACTGTTTGATCGGGGCAGGGGCCTTGATCACCGAAGGCAAAGAGATTGCTGACGGCTCTCTTGTCATGGGCGCGCCGGGCAAAGTGGTGCGGGTCTTGGACGAAGCGGCGCGCGCGCGGCTTCTGGCGTCTGCCGCGCATTACCGTGCGAACGCCCAGCGCTTTGCGAAAGGTTTGAAGCGGCTTTAGCCAAGGGTGCCCATCGTGCTTGTCCTTTGTCGCAATATCGTGACATTGGATTGCTAACGGAGGCGCCAACATGACCGAAGAACCAGAGTCCAAGGAAGAGATACCCGAAAACCTCGTGCGTCGAACGGCCTGGCCAAATTCTGCCAGCCGCGCGGTCGGGACACCTTTGCAACCCTCGGTCGTCTATGCCTCTGACAGCCCCGATCAGCTTGATGCGCAATATGGCGGCGCGGTCAAAGGCTATACCTATGCGCGCGAGGGGCATCCCAATGCCGAAGTGTTGGCCGCCAAGATTGATGCCTTGGAAAATGCGCCAGTGGCGGGCGGTGGGGGGATCATCACCGGTTCTGGCATGGCGGCGATTTCGGCCATGGTTCTGGGGCTGTTGCGCAGCGGCGATCATATTGTGGCCGGGGTTCAGCTATACGGGCGTTCCTTGCGGCTTTTGGCCCAGGACCTTCCGCGTTTCGGGATCAGCTCCTCGCTTGCTGACCCCACCGATTGTACGGCCATTGCGGCGGCGATACGGCCTGAAACCAAGCTTATCTTGATTGAAACCGTATCGAACCCGACCCTGCGTCTGGCCGATATGGAGGGGATACTGGCGCTTGCGCGGGGCCGAAAACTGCGGGTGGTGGTGGATAACACCTTTACCACACCGCGCGGCTACCGCCCCTTTGATCATGGTGCCGATATCGTCATCCATTCGGTAACGAAGATGTTGGCGGGGCATTCCGACGTAACCTTGGGATATGTTGCCACCCGTGATCCTGCGGACCGCAAGGCGATTTACGATTTTGCCACCACAACGGGTATGACCCCAAGCCCGTTCGATTGCTGGCTGGCAGAGCGGGGGCTTTATTCCTTTCATCTGCGCTATGACCGCGCGGAAGAGAACGCCAAGAAACTGGCCGCGCATCTGGCCCGCCTGAAGGGGGTCAAGCGGGTGATCTACCCAACCCGCAACGATCACCC
>JBATTI010000588.1:0-2419 GCA_049670445.1 Albidovulum sp.
CGTCAGAGCCGTTGGTGGTCACTTGTCGGTTGCCTCGGCTTTTTCGGGTTTTGGCGCGGGCAGATCACCCTTCACGGCCGGGGGCATGCCGGTCAGCATGCGAATGACCGTCGTCAGTTCTTCTTTCATTTTCTTTCGGTGGGTGACCCGGTCAAGCATGCCGTGATCCAGCAGATATTCGGCGCGCTGGAAGCCTTCGGGCAGCTTTTCGCGGATGGTCTGTTCGATAACGCGGGGGCCTGCGAAACAGATAAGCGCATTGGGTTCGGCAATCTGCACATCGCCCAGCATGGCATAAGATGCCGTGACCCCGCCGGTGGTCGGATGGGTCAGCACCACAATATAGGGCAGGCCGGCTTCTTTCAGCATCTGCACCGCCACCGTGGTGCGCGGCATTTGCATCAAGGACAAGATGCCTTCTTGCATCCGCGCGCCGCCTGCGGCGGCAAACAGCACCAAAGGCAATTTGCGGCGCACCGCATGTTCGGCGGCGGTCACAATCGCATTGCCGACATACATGCCCATAGAGCCACCCATGAAGGTGAAATCTTGCGCGGCGGCCACGATCGGGGTGCGCGAAATCTCTCCCTCGGCGACCATCATTGCGTCTTTTTCGCCGCTGGCCTTTTGCGCGGCCTTCATCCGGTCGGGATATTTCTTCTGGTCGCGGAAATGCAAGGGATCGGCGATGGGTTCACGCACCTTGATCTCGGAAAACACACCGCCATCAAACAATGCCGCAAAGCGTTCGCGCGGGGTGATCGCCATATGGTGATCGCAATTGGCGCAGACGTTCAGATTATCGGACAGCTCTCGGTGGAACAGCATGGTTCCGCATTCCGAACATTTCGACCACAGGTTCTCGGGGACCTCACGGCGCGAGAAAAGCGAGTTGATCGTGGGCCGGACGTAGTTTGAGATCCAGTTCATCGTCTGTGCGCCTTTGGTATTTCAATCAAGCCCCGAGATAAGCCCGCTTGCAGTGAAATGCAATCAGCGCCGCAAGGCAAGCCGCGCCAATAGCCATGCCACGATCATGCCCAGCAGATCGATGGCCAGCAGCGGCCAAAGGGTCGGGCTGTCGGTCAGATCGATGCGGTGCGTCCAAAGGGCAAGGCCGTTCATCTCTCCGTCGATGCCGATGAACAGGAATGCCGCCAGATTATTGGCGAAGTGAAAGCCGATAGCGGCACCCAGATTGCCGGTGCGCGCCGTCAGATCGGCGGCCAACAGGCCGAAGATACCGGCCCAGACCGCGATCAGCACCGCATTTAGCCCATAGACATCAGGCGCATAGTGAAGCCATGCAAACAGCGCCGATGGCAGGCCCATCCAGATCAGCGGCATGTGAAAGCGCGCTGCAAGTTGCTGTTGCAGATAGCCGCGAAAGACCAGCTCTTCCGCCGCCGACTGGATGAAAACCCCCAAAACCGCGAAAGGCAGATAGATCACGAAAGTGCCGAACGGGACGTGGCGCGACAGATCATCGCTATGGGCGGTGGCCAAGGCCAGAACCAAAAGGCCAAGATTCAGCGCGATCACAACCCGTGCGACGGACAGAAAATCACTGATGACCCGCCGGGGCGGGCCAAACAGCGTCCCGGCGCGGCGCCCGTGCAAAAGCCGCGCTACGGCAAAGACCGCCACCGCCGTGGCGGTAAAGGTCAAGAACAGCAAGATAAGGGCGCCGGGGGTGGCACCGGCGGACATTGCCGAAAAAATGCCAAAGGCGATCAGATCACCATAATGCCAGCGGATAATCGCCAGCAAAGCCACGATCAGCGCCATATAGATCGCACCGATCAGGCCAAGGCCTGCAACTGTGCGCCAAAGTTCGACCTTTGGCCGCGCAATGGTGTAAAAACCGGCATGGGGTTCGTAGGATCTGGGTGTATCAATCATGCCAGCCTGTCTAGCTGGCGGGCGGATCGGCATCAATGCGGCTTGTGCGCGGCGCCATGCTTATCTATTCCGGCGCGCTTGGGGGCGGAAGAATTCGGAGTGTTATGACTTCCATGCAAAAAAGCTTGTTTTACGGATGCAGACGGTTGGTGGCGGCCTTGGCGGGCGCGATCCTGGTGGTGTCGGTCGGGGCTTGCGTTGACGGGCAGGGGTTTGGCTTTGCACCGACGCATATCACCGTGGCCAAAGGCAATGTAACGATCGCCGGGCCGTCGGGCTATTGCATAGACACAAAGGCAAGCCGGGTCAGTGCGGCGCGGGCATTCGTTTTGCTGGGCAGTTGCGCCTCCCTGTCCGGGACGGTTGGCGCGCAACGGCCGCAAAGCCCGGCGATCTTGACCGCGACAATTTCGGAGGCGGTGCCGAATGAGGCGGCTTTCGAGGCCAATCTTCCGGCGATGCGGCGGTTTTTATCCTCGCCCGTCGGGCGCGCGGCGCTAAGCCGGTCGGGGCAGGC
>JBATTI010000589.1:0-1656 GCA_049670445.1 Albidovulum sp.
TCCCCGGCGAAACCATCAGCCACGAATGGCCGGATGCGGCCATGCAAAAGGCCGGGATTGATATGCGCAGTGCGGTGGTGACGCTGACCCATGACCCCAAACTTGACGACCCCGCGATTGCGACAGCGCTGCGGTCAGAGGCGTTCTATATTGGCTGCCTCGGTTCGACGCGAACCCATGCCAAACGCATCGCCCGACTGACCGAGGCGGGCTTTACCGAGGCCGATATCACCCGCATTCACGGCCCCGTCGGCCTTCGGATCGGTGCCAAGTCACCGGCGGAAATTGCCGTGTCGATCATGGCCGAGCTGACCCAAAGGCTTAGGCATGGGTGATTGAACCGGGCCCCCCGATGGTTCCTGCCGCAAGAGGGCCGCTGTGCGGACATACCGGATTTGCGCAGGTGTCGCATTTTGGGGCTGACGCCGCAAAATTCGCCACCTTCCCAAATCCGGGAGCCTAAATAAAACATCCCGCAAAACCGGCATCCCGCCAGATCACGGTTTTGAAAGTGCGCGCGGCAACACTCAGATCCGGGGGCGGTTGCGGGCATTTGTCAGCCATGGGTCGGCCTCCTGCAGGGCCTGCCCGACGCGGAAGACCCGTTCATCATCCAGATGCCGGGCGACGATCTGGATCCCGGTCGGCAGACCGTTGCCGCCAATTCCGGAGGGCACCGACAGAACCGGGCAGCGGCCAAGCATGTTGAACGGATGGCAAAGCGTCCAGCCATACATCGGATCAACGGCCTTGCCGTTGATGGTGATCACATCCTCGGGCTGCTGATCGGCAAGAATTTCGTGATACCCCATGGTTGGGCAGATGAAGGCATAACACTTGTCCAGCATGGCACCAAAGACCCGGCCCATCTCTGCCTGCGCCTCATAGGCCTCGTAGAATTCGGCACTGGTGGTTGTCTTGTTTTCGGCCGCACAAAAGGCGGCCCATGAGGTTGCAAGCGACGGGTCGGTATCGACAACCGAGGCGATATAGCCGCCAAAAAGGTGATCAAGGTAGGTCTTGGTCGCCTGTTCGGCCCGTGCCGTCCAGGGGACGTCAACCTCGACCAGCTCGGCACCAAGGTCTTTCAATACCTCAAGCGTGCGCAAGGTATTGGCCCGCACATGGCTGTCGATCTCAAAAAAGCCAAGATCCATTGACCAGGCGATCTTCAGCCCCTTGATGCCGGCATGGGTCAGGGGCAATTCATATTTCGGGCGGATCGTGGCATTGTCGAGCGGATGCGGCCCGCACATGACATTCTGCATTAGCGCCACATCGGCCACCGTGCGCCCCATCGGCCCGACCACGGCATAGTGATCATAGGCGAAGGCCGAGTTTTCGGGGTTGCGCCCGTAAGGCGGCTTGAACCCCACAACCCCGCAGCAGGCCGCCGGAATGCGGATCGACCCGCCGATATCCGACCCCGTCGCCAAAGGCGATGACCCCACCGCCAGCGAGGCGCCCGATCCGCCCGAGGACCCGCCGCAGGTATAGCGCAGATCCCAGGGCGTGCGGGTCACGCCGTGAATGCGGGTATCCGTGGTGCCCGCGCAGCAGAATTCGGGCGTTGTGGTCTGGGCATGGTAATAGGCGCCCGCATCAAACAGGCGCTCGGCCACGAAATGCGTCTCGGTGCAGCGATCATCCTTGAGG
>JBATTI010000590.1:0-5343 GCA_049670445.1 Albidovulum sp.
TGTGATCCACTTGTTCAGCGTCGACATCCCGACGCCAAGATCATCCGCCACTTGCTTGCGTGTAAGTCCACTGGTCAGTGCGATACGCACCGCATCTTGGCGGAATTCGTCCGTCCGTTTCAGTCCCCTAGTCAGTCTCCTTTGTTGCAGTAAATGCTATCAAAGGAGCGGCATCAAACCGCGACAGGTCCAAACGGCCAGTCTCCAAAAGTCGGATGGCTCCGCTAAACCCCTTTGAACCAAAAAGAAAAAAGGCCCGCACCGGGGCCTCGTCTCGGGTTCGCGAATGGTTTGTGGCGGAGGCGGTGGGATTCGAACCCACGGAACGGTCTCCCGTTCGCTCAGTTAGCAACCGAGTGCTTTCGGCCTCTCAGCCACGCCTCCGACCGTGCTTATTTAGCGGGGCCATGCGGGCGGGGCAAGCCCAAAGGCGTGGAAAACTGTGAAGGCATCTGTTCGTCGGTCAGGGGGGCGTGGGCCCCGGCTGGAAGCGAGTGGCCAGCGGCTAAGCCGAGCCAAAAGCCCCGCCAGCCCCCGCCCTCCATCCGTCCCGTAGGCGTCTGGTATGCGTCCCGACACAGCGGTTTGCGAAACGCATGCTCGCTCCATCATCTTTGGCGGGTGGGTGCCGACCCGGTTTGGCCAGTCAAAGGAAAGCAAGACTAACGTAAAGCGCCGCCGAAATCACCATTACCACCCGACCGGGCGCGCCAAACGCGGCGGCAAGGCAGAGCATGGCGAAGACCAGATTGATAGCTTGCGGGGAAAGCAACGCCGCAAGCCAGAGTTGAATTTGCCACATCATCATGTAGGCTCCTGATGTTGCGGCGGGCCCGCCTTTGTTGAAGACGTTGTCCAGACGGATTGAGTATCGGCCCTTTTCAAGAATACGTCGCTTGCACAGAGTTGCCGTTGGTAGCAAAGGATCGCCGTTCGTTGCCGAAAGTTGCACAAGAGAGTCTGACGGCCTTCGGGCGCGAAGTGAAACGGGCGCGCAGCCTGAAGGGCTGGACGCTAGACGAACTGGGCGGCGTCATGAAGAGCACCAGCGGCAAATCGTTTCTTTCGAATATCGAAAAAGGCAAACGCGATATAAGCGCGAGGACTGCAGGTCGGCTTATAGCGGCCCTGAACCTTGACGAGAAATGGATTGACGTCTTCCTCGACACCGGTATTGCCGCGGGCTGCGAAGAGACGACGACTGACCGGGAAGCGGATGCGCTTCTTCGTTTGGCCGACAGCGATGCCACCGCGCCACCGACAGCCGAAGATCTGTTGATCGCGCTGGCAGAGGATTTTGCGCAGGGATCGCATCTTGATCTGACCCATGCTTATAACGGATTGCGTGCAGCGCTTATGGCCGCTGCTGACATCAAGGCGCGCGGTGCGCTGCCGCAAAATTCCGATGACCAGCTTCAGGCGGTGATGCGGGAAGTGGCGCGGCTGAACGACCTTGGCGAACGCGACGGTGCCGCAGAGGCATTGCAGTGCGAGATGGCGCGGTTGGATGCCGAGGCCGGGCAATTGAAAGCTGCGCGCGAGACAATCTTTCGCCTGCAGCTTGATCAGGACCGCATTCGAAATGCCCCGAAGAACGCGTTCGAGCGGTTGGTGGCGAAGGTCGAGCTTGAGGCGAAACACGCAGGCCGCTTAGTGGCTTTGTCCGTGATATTCATGGAATGGTATGATCGCGGAACGAGCGAAGGGTTGAAATTCGATGTCGAAGTCGCACTGCTTTTGGCGGAGGCATGTTTGAACGACGCGGTGGGCGACATGGCCCGCGCATCGGCGCTGCTCAACCTTGGAAATGTGCAAGTCGCATTGTTTGCGTTTGATCGAAACCCAACGCTGCCGGTTGATGCTGAGGCATCGTATCGCAAGTCAATGAAGCTAAACCGGAAACGGGACACCTGGATTTGGGGTATGGCCCATATTGGCCTGAGCAATGCAATCATGTCGCTTGCGTTGTCCTCGGGCAATTTGCAGCGCCTTCAAGAGGCGATTGCAGCCGCACAGGTTGCAAGTGATGTTTTTGACCGCGCGGATACGCCTGCTGAATGGGGGGTCGCGCAAAACGGCTTGGGAAGTTCTTTGCAGAACTGGGGCGAACGCATCGGTGGCCCGCCTATACTGGAAGACGCGATCCAAGCATATGAAAAGGCTTTGACGGTAATATTGCCTGCTAATTCTGCCCGCCTCTGGGTTTCGTTGCAAAACGGTCTTGGGAATTCAAACAAGATTCTTGGCGAATGGAATTTCGAAAGCGGGCAATTCGCAATTGGGATGACCTACCTTCGGAATGCTGCACAGGCATTCTCGGCGGCGCTATCGGTCATAGTGCCAGAAAAGGAGCCGGTCCTTTGGGCGACATGCAAAGGAAACTACGGAAATGTTCTTTCGCGCATCGGCCTTCATTCAAAGAGCTCCGCTGATTGCGATGCTGCAATTGATTCTTACCAAGCCGCCTTGGACATCTGGATGAAGCTTGGAATTGGTCCACAAATACTCAGCACCCAGGAAAACATCGCGGCTACATTAATTGAGAGGAATTTCTTTGAGCCCCGAACTGAAAATCTCGAACGCGCCGAAGCCATATTGCGGGAGCTGACGGATGGGGCACAAGCCGATCACACCTCGCTGGATTGGGCAAAGTTGCAAGTGAATTGGGCGAGCCTCAAATTGGCATATTTTGATCAGACCAAAAAACATGGGCATTTGGATGAGGCATCGAAACATGCCTATGTCGCGCGCAAGATATTCCTGAATTCGGGCGCTGATCAGAACCGCAGGCGAATTGACCGTCTACTCTCAACGATTGCCCGTCGACGCCGGTAATTTTGCGACTCAAGCAATTAGGCAAATATACGGCATGCCAGCCTTCGCCCCGCCTTAGGCGTTGAACAGGAAGTGCAGCACGTCGCCGTCCTTGACCTCATAGCTTTTGCCCTCGACCCGGAATTTGCCGGCCTCGCGCGCGCCCGCCTCGCCGTTGCCGGCGATGTAATCGGCATAGGCGATGGTTTCGGAACGGATGAAGCCGCGTTCAAAATCGCCGTGGATGACGCCTGCGGCTTGCGGGGCCCGCGTGCCTTTGGTGATGGTCCAGGCGCGGGCCTCTTTGGGGCCGACGGTGAAATAGGTTTGCAGGCCCAAAAGGTCGTATCCGGCGCGGATCAGCCGGTCGAGGCCCGCTTCCTCCAGGCCCATTTCCTCCAGAAACATCACCGCTTCATCTTCGTCCAGCTGGCTGATCTCTTCTTCAATCCGGGCCGAGATCACCACCGATCCTGCCCCTTGCGCGGCGGCCATTTCAGCCACCCGCGCGGATTGGCTGTTGCCCGAGGCGGCCGAGGATTCTTCGACATTGCACACGAAAAGCACGGGCTTGGAGGTCAAAAGCTGCAACATATCCCATGCCTTGGCATCATCTTCGGCCACGGTGATGGTGCGCGCCGGTTTGCCTTCTTCAAGCGCCACAAGGGCGGCTTTCATCAGCCGTTCTTGCGCTGCCGCTTCTTTATCGCCGCCCTTGATCTTGCGGGCGATCCCGGCAAGGCGGCGTTCAATCGATTCCATATCGGCGCTCATCAATTCGGTCTCAATCGTCTCGGCATCGGCGATCGGGTCGATCTTGCCCTCGACATGGGTCACATCGCCATCTTCAAAGCAGCGCAGCACATGGGCGATGGCGTCAACCTCGCGGATATTGGCGAGGAACTGGTTGCCAAGGCCCTCGCCCTTTGATGCCCCGCGCACAAGCCCCGCAATATCGACAAAGGTGATGCGGGTCGGGATGATCTGTTTGGACCCGGCAATTGCGGCGAGTTTGTCAAGCCGCGGATCGGGCACCGCAACCTCGCCCACGTTGGGCTCAATCGTGCAAAACGGGAAATTCGCGGCCTGCGCGGCGGCGGTGCGGGTCAGCGCGTTGAAAAGCGTCGATTTGCCGACATTCGGCAGCCCGACGATACCCATCTTGAAACCCATGATCTTATCCCCTTATCCGGTCCGCCGCTTCATAGGCAGAAGGGCGGGCTTACGCAAGCTGGGGCGGGTTTTATGGCCAAGCCCCATTGATTTTTGCGCGGCTTTTCTGCAAGACCGCTGGATTGACACAGGAGAGATGTCCATGACCCGGATCGACCAGAAATTCGCCGACCTGCGGGCCAGGGGCAAAAAGGCCTTCGTGGCCTATATCATGGCAGGTGACCGTGATCTGGAAAGCTCGCTTTCGCTGATGAAGGGGCTGCCGGGCGCGGGCGTGGATATTATCGAACTGGGCATGCCCTTCACCGATCCTATGGCCGACGGGCCGACCATTCAGCTTGCCGGGCAAAGGGCGCTGGATGGCGGCCAGACGCTGCAAAAGACGCTGGATATGGTCGCGGAGTTTCGCAAGGGCGATGCGACCACGCCGATCGTTTTCATGGGCTATTACAACCCGATCTATGCGCGCGGCGTGGACAGGTTTTTGGCCGATGCCAAGGCCGCCGGCGTTGATGGGCTGATCATCGTCGATCTGCCGCCCGAGGAAGATGAGGAGCTGTGCCTGCCCGCGCAGGCGGCGGGGTTGAACTTCATCCGGCTGGCCACCCCTACCACCGATGCCAAGCGCTTGCCAAAAGTGCTGCAAAATACCAGCGGCTTTGTCTATTACGTGTCGATCACCGGAATCACCGGCGCGGCCGCTGCGCAAGCCTCTGATGTGGCGCCAGAAGTCGCGCGGATCAAGGCCAGCACCGATCTGCCGGTGATCGTCGGTTTCGGTATCCGCAGCCCCGAGATGGCACGCGAGATTGCCGGTGTGGCGGATGGGACAGTGGTAGGATCGGCCATCGTCAAGATGGTCGAGGAAAAGCGCCCGGTGGAGGAGATTTTGGGCTTTGTCAAAGGCCTTGCCGACGGCGCCCATTCGGCGTGACATCCAGTCGCCAAGAAAGCGGGGCGGGCCAGAAACCAATCGCCCCAATGCGCAAGATCAATGATGAAAAACGCAAAAGCCTTAGCAGTTTCTCGCTAAGGCTTTGATGTGTTTGGTGGAGCCAAGCGGGATCGAACCGCTGACCTCTTGAATGCCATTCAAGCGCTCTCCCAACTGAGCTATGGCCCCACCGGAGGTCCGGGCGTGACCGCCCGCGTGGGCTGGCATATAGGCAAGGGGGCGATGCGGCGCAAGCACAAAATCGCGGCGCCTGACGTAAAGATCTGCTAAGGCAATGAGCGGCGCCTTGACCGGGCCGGCCCCCGAAGGGCCGGCAATCAAAAGGGCGCCAGTATGAACCGGCGCCCTTTGGGCAAAGCCTTGCCTCGTCCGATCAGCTGTCGTCGTCGTTGGTGCTGACG
>JBATTI010000591.1:0-10755 GCA_049670445.1 Albidovulum sp.
AAGATCAGCACAGGGCCCACGCCGGGCGCGCGGGCATCAGGGTTCAGCACCGGGCCTGCAAAGCCCAAGATCACCAAAGCCAAAGCCAGGATCCGCAACATCAACAACCAAGGTGGCGTGCGCGCCGCGGCGGTTTCGGTATCGGCAAGCCCCAGCAACAAGACCACGCCGGGAAAGCGCCGCAAAACGGCCGCGGGCGGCACGACGCGCAGCAATATCCATATCACCGGCAAGGCCAGAAGCGCCCACAAAAGCCAAGGTGTCGAAAAGCCCAATGCAGCGAATAACCCGGTCACGGTTGCTGTCCAATCGCGTGATAAAGCCACAAAAGCAGGGTGGCGGCGGGCATATTGGTGTGATGCACCGTCCAGTGCCAGCCGGTTTGCCGGGCCAGCGCGGCCAGACGTTCTTGCCGCTCGGCCAGACGCGCCAGATAGCGGCCGCGTAATCCGCCCGCCTCGCGTGTCTCATGGCTCAGGCTGCCGCCCATGCTTTCAAAGATCGCGCGGCCAGCGAAGGAAAACGCCTCTTCGGTTGGATCAAGAACCTGCACCAAAACCCCGCTGACCCCCCGGTCGGAAGCGGCCAGAACGCAGGCCTCAATCTGACTGATATCCCCAAAGAAATCCGACAAGAACACCGCCCGCGAACCCGAGAGCAAAGCCCCCGGCGTTGGCAGACCGTATTCATCACCCGCAGCAGGCACATCCAAAGCCTGCGCAATCCGCGTCAACTGCGCCTGCCCGGCACGCGGCGGCGTGATGCCATCGGCAAGCCCCACCCTTTCGCCCGCACGCTCCAGCAAGATCGCTGTTGCAAGGGCCAAAATCCGCGCCCGACTGGCCTTGGTCGGTACATCTTGCGATGACCCAAATGCCATCGACTGCGCGTTATCGGCCCAAAGATGCACCGATTGCGTTGCCTGCCATTCCTTTTCGCGCATGAAATGCTGGTCAGAGCGGGCAGAGCGGCGCCAATCAATCAGCCGCGCCTCATCAAAGGCCATGGCCGGGCGGTATTGCCAAAATTCATCCCCAACACCCGCACGCCTGCGCCCATGTGCGCCGGGCTGCACGGCTGCGGCCAGTTGCCGGGCATCGGCAAGAAGTGCGGGAAAATGCGCCGCAATTCCTTCGGCTTCGCGCCGCAAACCCGGTGATGGGGCAGGATTGGTCATGCAGCCTTGGCCCGGGTAACTGCCTCAACCACCTCACCGATCACGCTATCAAGGCTTTCGCCACGTGCGCGCGCGGCAAAGGAAAGCGCCATCCGATGCGACAGGACCGGCCGCGCCAAGGCCAGCACATCATCACCCGAAGGCGCCAGCCGCCCGTCCAAAAGCGCCTGAGCGCGCACGGCAAGCATCAGGGCCTGTGCTGCACGCGGCCCCGGCCCCCAGCTTACCGAATTGCGCACGGTCGAACCGGCCTGTGCCTCTTCCGGGCGGCAAGCGCGCACCAGATCAAGGATCAGATCAACCACCTTGTCGCCCACCGGCATCCGCCGCAACACCTCTTGCGCCGCCAAAAGCGACGGGGCATCGAACACCGGCTTCACATCGGCGACATGGGTGCCGGTTGTCGCCAGCAAGATCTCACGCTCGGTCATGCGGTCGGGGTAATCGACATCAATTTGCACCAAGAACCGGTCAAGCTGGGCCTCGGGCAAGGGATATGTGCCTTCTTGTTCAATCGGGTTTTGCGTGGCCAAGACGTGGAAGGGCTGGCCCAGGGGCCGGTGCTGGCCTGCGACCGTCACCTGCTGTTCTTGCATGGCTTGCAACAATGCTGACTGCGTGCGCGGGCTGGCGCGGTTAATCTCATCCGCCATCAGCAACTGACAAAAGATCGGCCCCTCGATGAAGCGAAAGGCGCGTTTGCCGTCGGCGGTGGTTTCCAGAACCTCTGATCCCAGGATATCGGCGGGCATCAGATCGGGGGTGAACTGCACGCGGCCCGAACTAAGCCCCATCACCGTGGCCAAAGTATCGACCAGCATGGTCTTGCCAAGGCCCGGCACACCCACAAGCAACCCGTGACCACCGCACAAAAGTGCCGTCAGGCTAAGTTCAACCACCCGCGGCTGACCGATAAAGCGGCGCGCAATCGAAGCCTTTGCCAGCTTCAATTTCTCGCCCAAAGCTTCAATATCGGCAACCAGATCAGCACTTTGGGTCATGACAGACCTCCTTCATCGTTCAAACCGTTTCGCGGCTTCGTCGAAACACCTGTTATCGACATTCCAACAAGAAAAGTTCGAATTTCGATTCAAAGTAAACGCGAAACGCTATAGTGCTACCATAAAGCCAGATTGCGGCCCTGACACCAATGCCAAATACATCGGATAAACAATTGATTGTGAAGCCTTCGGCGGAAAACCTCGCATCTGCGGCAAAAGCCGCCGGAAAAAAAGGCCCGCCCCCCGTCCATTTGTGGAATCCGCCCTTTTGCGGCGATCTTGATATGGAGATCCGCCGCGATGGCACGTGGTTTTATCTGGGAACGCCGATGGGGCGCATGGGGTTGGTCAAGCTGTTCTCTTCGATCATCCGCAAGGATGGCGACGATTATTTTCTGGTAACGCCGGTCGAAAAGGTCGGCATTCGTGTGATAGACGCCCCCTTCGTCGCCACCGATTTCACCGCAACCGGTGCTGGCCGCGATCAGATCCTGACCTTCACCACCCATGTCGAGGATGAGGCTACCGCTGGCCCCGATCATCCGATCCGGGTGGTGCGCGACCCTGAAACCGGCGAACCCTCGCCCTATGTCCATATCCGCGCCAATCTTGAGGCGCTGATTGACCGCAAGACATTCTACCGCATCGTCGATCTTTGCGTTCACGAAGAACATGAAGGCGCAAAATGGTTCGGGCTTTGGTCTTCGGGTCAGTTCTTTCCTATCATCCCCTCGGAGGAGTTGACCTGAATGCCGCGTTTTGCCGCGAATCTGACGCTTCTTTTCCCCGAACTTCCTTTCATGGAACGCTTTGCCGCCGCCAAAGACGCCGGTTTTGAGGGCGTTGAAGTGCTGTTCCCCTATGATGCCCCGGTCCAAGACATGCGCGATCAACTGGTCATCCATGGGTTAAGCTTCGTGTTGCAAAACACCCCGCCGCCAAACTGGACCGGCGGTGATCGTGGCTTTGCCGCAGTGCCGGGGATGGAAGAACGTTTCCGCCGCGATTTCATCCGCTGTCTGCGCTTTGCCGATGTCTTGAAGACCGCGCATATTCACATCATGGCCGGGGTCACCGAAGACCCCGCCGCGCAAGCGACATTTGTTGAAAACCTGCGTTGGGCTGCGACCCATGCCCCCAAACGCAGCCTGACGATAGAGCCGATAAACCGCGCGGATACGCCCGGCTACTACCTGTCCGATTTCGACCTTGCCGCCGAAATTCTGGATGAGGTCGCAGCCCCCAATCTTGGATTGCAGTTCGATGCCTACCACGCCCAGCGCCTTACTGGCGATGTGATGGGCACCTGGGCAAAGCACGGCCACCGCGCCGCCCATATCCAGATCGCGGGCTGCCCCGGACGCCACGAACCTGCGGGTGGCGAAATCGACTATCCGGGTTTTTTCAACCGGCTTGATCAAGACGGCTACAAAGGCTGGGTTTCGGCAGAATACAACCCCGCCAGGGCGACGATGGCAGGGCTTGGCTGGTTAACCTAGCCTGCCGCCGCCCCGGTTAATGCGCCCCGGTCAATGCGCCCCGGTCAATGCGCCTCGGCCCAGTTCGCCCCTTGCCCGGCATCGACAACCAAGGGCACGTCCAGATGCACCGCCGGATGGGCAGCGCCCTCCATCACTTCGCGCGCCGCTTCGATCAGCTGATCAACGGCACCTTCATCGACTTCAAACAGCAATTCATCATGCACCTGCAACAGCATGGTCGCCGGCAGGCCGGCAATCGCCTTGGGCATGCGGATCATCGCCCGCCGGATCACATCAGCCGCCGCCCCCTGAATAGGCGCGTTGATCGCGGCGCGTTTGGCAAACCCCGCATGCGGGCCTTTGGCGTTAATCTCCGGTGTATGGATCTTGCGCCCGAACAGGGTTTGCACATAGCCATGCTCTTTGGCAAAGGCGACGGTCCCATCCATATAGTGCTTGATTTCCGGGAACCGTTCAAAATAGGTGTCAATAAAGGCCTGCGCCTCGGCACGCGGAATGCGCAGATTGCGCGCCAGACCAAAGCCCGATATCCCGTAAATCACCCCGAAATTAATCGCCTTCGCCTGACGCCGGATCATCGGATCCATGCCTTCAACCGGCACCCCGAACATCTGGCTTGCAGTCAGCGCATGAATGTCGATCCCATCGCGAAACGCTTGTTTAAGTGCTGGAATATCGGCGACATGGGCCAAAATGCGCAGCTCGATCTGACTGTAGTCAAGACTGACCAGCCGCATCCCCGGCCCGGCCACAAAGGCCTCGCGTATGCGGCGGCCTTCCTCTGAGCGCACCGGGATGTTTTGCAAATTCGGATCGGTCGAGGCCAGACGACCGGTCGAGGCACCCGCGATCGAATAAGATGTATGCACCCGCCCGGTATCGGGGTGCACATGGGTTTGCAGCGCATCGGTATAGGTTGATTTGAGCTTCGAAAGCTGACGCCAATCCAACACCCTTGCGGGCAGGTCATGGCCTTCGGCCGCCAGATCCTCCAGCACATCCGCCCCGGTTGCATAGGCACCGGTCTTACCCTTTTGCCCGCCCGGAAGCGCCAGCTTGTCAAACAGGATCTCGCCCAGCTGCTTGGGGCTGCCGACATTGAACGGCTGGCCTGCACGTTCGTGAATTTCCGCCTCCAGCCCGGCCATCTTTTGCGCAAAAGCGTTGGACATGCGCGACAATGTATTGGGGTCAACCCGGATCCCGGCCATCTCCATATCCGCCAGAACCGGCACCAAGGGGCGCTCCAACGTCTCATAAACCGTGGTCACCTGCACCCGGTGCAGATTGGGTTTGAACGCTTCCCACAGCCGCAAGGTAATATCGGCGTCTTCTGCGGCATATTTCACCGCCTCATCCACCGGCACCCGATCGAAGGTAATGGCGGATTTGCCCGTACCCAAAAGCGATTTGATCGGGATCGGTTCGTGGTTCAGATAGCGGTTCGACAACAGATCCATGCCGTGATTATGCACGCCCGCATGCATCGCATAAGACATCAGCATCGTATCATCTATCGGGGCCACGCGGATGCCCTGACGCGCGAAAATCTTCCAGTCGTATTTCATATTCTGACCGATTTTGAGGATCGCATCATCCTCCAGCACCGGCTTTAGCAATGCCAAAGCCTCGTCCCGGTCCATCTGGCCTTCGGCGCGTTCCGAGCCGCCAAAAAGATCGCCCTCGCCGGTCTTGTGGCTTAGCGGAATATAACAAGCCTCGCCCGGGATCACCGCAAGCGATATGCCGACCAGCTCTGCCTGCATCTCATCAAGACTGGTGGTTTCGGTATCAACCGCGACATAGCCGCGTTCCTTGATCAGCGCGGTCCAGCGGGCAAGTGCTGCCGCATCGCGCACGCATTCATATTTGGCCGCATCAAAAGGCACGACCGCGGCCGCGGGTGCTGCAGCTTCGGCAGATACCATCGTTGTGGCTTCCGGCATGTCGGGTGCTTCGATCTTCAGCTTGTCAGCCACCCGTTTGGTGAGGGTGCGAAATTCCATCTCCGACAGGAATTTCAGCAATGGCTCTGCCACCGGTTCTTTCACCTCAAGGCTTTCAAGGGTGAAATCCAGCGGCGTTTCACAATCAAGCTGCACAAGGCGTTTTGAGATGCGGATCTGTTCGACATTGTCCAACAAAGCTTCGCGGCGCTTGGGTTGCTTGATTTCCCCGGCCCGCGCCAGCAAAGCATCAAGATCGCCATATTCGTTGATCAACAAGGCGGCAGTCTTGATCCCGATGCCCGGCGCGCCCGGCACGTTATCGACCGAATCCCCCGCCAATGCCTGCACATCGACCACGCGGTCTGGCCCCACGCCGAATTTCTCAATCACCTCATCCACGCCGATGCGCTTGTTCTTCATCGCATCCAGCATTTCAACCCCGTTGCCGACAAGCTGCATGAGGTCTTTGTCGGAAGAGATGATCGTGACGTTGCCACCCGCATCGCGCGCCTGACAGGCCAGCGTGGCGATAATATCGTCGGCCTCAAAATCCTCGATCTCGATCGAGGCGATATTGAAGGCACGGGTCGCGTCGCGGGTCAGCGGGAATTGCGGGCGCAGATCTTCGGGCAGATCCGGGCGGTTGGCCTTGTAAAGCGGATAGATATCGTTGCGGAAAGTCTTTGAAGAATAATCAAAGATCACTGCCGCATGGGTGGGCGCATCCGGGCCGGTGTTATCCTCAACATATTTGAACAACATATTGCAAAACCCCGCCACAGCGCCAATCGGCAAACCATCGGATTTGCGCGTCAGGGGCGGCAACGCATGATAGGCACGAAAAATGAAGGCCGATCCGTCGATCAGATGCAGATGACTGCCCTTGCCGAATGTCATGTTCTCGCCCCCGTCACAGATTTCCGCCCCACTTGTCGCATGATCCATCCCCATGCGCTAGAACCCGAAGCGCCAAAGTGACATGCGAATGGCCTGCGCCGTCAGCGTCCAAAACCCAAGGCCCAGCCCCGCCGAGCGAAAGCTTTCCCCAACCCCGGAATTGCAGGTCCGAAAGACCGAAAAGCGCCACCATCACCGGCAGCGCCATTACCAGATAGCATTTTTTGGCGTCAGATCACTTCGCCTTTTCGGCAAAGCTTTCATGCACAAATTTCTTGTCACAATAGCCGCATTCGACAACGCCCGTCTCATGCGGCAAAACCAGCCAGACGCGGGGGTGGCCAAGCGCGCCATCTCCACCGTCACAGGCCGTCTTCCAGACAGAGATGACTTCGGTTTCAGGGGCGGGGATTGGCATAGGTTGGCTCCGTTTTTGGGTCTGTTTGGCCTTTGCGGGCCGTTGGGGCGCATCTTACCGAACTGCAAAGCAGGGGCAAGAGAGGGGCTGACTAACGGCTTAGCATCGGCCCCATGACTTTGCCCGCCAAAATATGCAGATGATAATGCGGCACCTCTTGCAGCCCGTCGCGGCCCGCATTGGTTATGGCGCGGTAGCCTGCATCGCCTGCGCCCGGTGCAATGTTCAGGCTGCGGCACACTTTCGCCGCCGTGCGGTGAAAATCGGTGATTTCTTCGGCGCTGGCAGCCTCGGCGAAATGGTCAAAATTCACATAGGCCCCTTTCGGGATCACCAGAACATGCACCGGCGCTTGCGGGGCGATATCGTGAAATACCAGCGTATGGGGGGTTTCAAGAACGGTCTTGTTGGGAATTTCGCCGCGCAAGATACGGGCAAACACGTTTTGATCGTCATAGACATAGCTCATGGCGGCCCCTCAGTCAGAAAACAGATGGTCGGTTTTGGCGATACGCACGGCATCTTCAAGCGGAATATCAAGAAACTGCGCCAATGGCACGGCATTCTCTTCAGCACCGACCCCTTGCCTGATACGAAAGAAATGCGGCAGATCCGCCGCCCGAATACGGTCACTTTCAAACCGGACATCAAAGCGAATGGTCGGCAACAACCGCCCCAACGTCTCATCCGAGGTTTCTGCCCCGGCCAGCCCGACCCTTTGCGCATGACCAATCAGGTAGTCGTCCGAAAAGTCGCACTGAATTTCAAGCAGTTTGACGGTGGCACGGTCCGCATAGAAATCACGCAGCAAATCGAAACTGGAGGTATCAAGACAGATCAGCATCTTGTCGGTCTGGTGATAGTCGAACAACATCCGCATCAACACACGACTATGCCGGCTGCGTTTGGCCAAAGAGGTCTGGACCCCGCCAAGATCGGGCAAAACCGTCGCCTCTTCATTGAAAAGGTATTCGGTCACCGGAATCACCGTCGCACCACGCACCACATCCACCAACCGCTTGGCGACATGCCATTTCTTGCAGGCCACGATCAACAATTCGCGGTCATGGCCAAGCGTCGTCTCGGCCTCCCAGAACCTGTCGGCAAAGCGACGGCCGACCCGACCACGCCCGGTCAGGAACTGATAAAGCCCCCTGCCCTCATTGCTGATAGTGAAGGCCACCCCGCGTTGGGTGTAAAGATCGCCCAGGCGGCGCTTCATTTCCCTGGCTTCGGGGCTGATCTTGCGGGCGAACAAAAAATCTTGCGCCAGCAGCAGGTCGTAGTGATCGTTATAGAATGTAACGGGCATTCCGTAGTCGGAAAACATCAAGAATGTCAGCGTGCGCGCCTGAATTTGGTCATTGGGGATCAAATGGCGCACGAGGGTCTGGAAAAATGTCTCATCCGGGATCCATGTGGTGCGGAAAAACCGCATCACATCCGGGCGCGCGGCACAAAATGCCAGAACCTGTTCAAGTGTGCCTCGCCGCAAACACCACCACTGGCTGCCGATCATGATTTGCAGATCGCGCGGGATCTTGCGCGTCAGCCCAAGGCGCTTTTGGGCGTTCATACTCCAATAAAACTGGCGTTTTTGGCTGCGTTCATTGAAATGATGGCGATAGATCAGCCGCTCTTCCTTCAGGCCGGTCCTGATCCATCTGCTTTCAAAAAAGTCAAAGCTTTCGATGTAATCAACGTCCGCCGCATCAAGATAATCATGGGCAAATTCCGCCGTCTTGATCGGCATGCAATCGCCCGACAGCATGTAAAAATGGCTGGCTTCCGGAAAGGCAAGCACGGCCGCTTTCGCGGCATTGAGCGAGGCTTGCACAAGGCTCCATTCCCCCCAGCCGCATTTGATGCGATGCTTGGCGAAGGTGACATTCGGGTTTTGAGAAAGGGCGGCGCGAATTTTTCGGTAGTCAGAGGCGGCCGCGCGCGCATCAAAGTGGATCGCCATGAAATCGCCCGCAGCCGTCAGCCGCTCTGCCTGACGAATGACCCCTTCCGGGTCTTTGTGACACAAAAGAAGAAAGGCAATTTTTGCCATCTTTGGTCCTGATTAAGTACTTATTTACCGATAATACGGTTAGATAGCTTTATCTACCGTTGAAAAGACAGCATTTAATTGCTTTTTTCCGCGCAATTGTACTTAGATTCATTATCGTCGCCTGGATGGCACAAAAGGATTGTTCTGATGGGTTTCCCTGGTACCTGGATGACGGAAAGCGAAAGCCTCGTCTATCGCGTTGTGCCCAAATGTGCCTGCTCATCCATCGGGCAGATCATGTATTATTCCGATCACGGGCAATTCTTTGATGGCGATGTTCACGATGCCACCGACGGCTTGCACAAATGGGCGCTCGCGGAAAGCCAACCCAAGATCGAAGCGAATGTGAAGGGCCATGAAACCTTCGCCTTCACCTGTGTGCGCAACCCCTATACGCGCATCTTGTCATCCTTCTTCGACAAGATCTGCGGCATCCAGCGCAATGGAAAGCGCTATCGCGGCAATCTGGTTCCCATGCTGATTCAAAAATACGGGATCGAGGTTGGCGATCCGGACAACGGGTTTGAGTTTGATCAGATCAAATCCTTCCGCCGCTTCTTGCTTTTTGCCCGCGATACCATCCGCTGGCGCCGCCCGATGGAGCCTGACATTCACTGGTCGGCGATGTCGGGCCACATCTCGACCTATATCGTCAATGGCGGGCGATACGACCACATCATGTTCACCGAGAAATTCAATGAAGGCATGCAAGTGGTGCTTGATCAGGTCAAAACCCCGGTCAGCATTGATCTTGCCACCGTCCCACGCTTCAATGAAAGCGAAGGCCACGGCCCCACCCGCGCCCATCCGGTGGCCGATTACTTCGACGATCTGTCGATGCATCTGATCTATGAAATCTACAAGAAAGATTTCAACCTGTTCAAATATGACTTCGATAACCCGAGCAATAAAATGCCTCTAGGTGAAGTTGATCTGCACGAAATTCACGCCAAGCTTGGATCCTGACGACCCACACCAACTGGGCAGGTTCAGCGCCCGGGACCGAGCAGCGCAGCGCTGTCCCCAACTGAAATTAGGGCCTCTGGCACCGAAGGCAGGCCTTTAAAACAATCACACGATTGCGGATTTGGTTCCTCCTTGCCGCCGAATCACTACTGCTAGAGGTGGAACTATGTGCTCAGGTTCTGCTGTAGGGTGCCCCGGATTTGTAACTATACTAATGGTTGCGGCGTCTCTCCGCGCACCTTTTCGGCATGCTTCCGCCGGTTTTTGTTGGAATTCCTACACCATGCCCACTTCCAGCACCCATTACCTGCATTTCAACACCCATTCATGGCGTCACTACGCGCAATAGGCGCCGTCGCGCCGGTCCGGCGATCCAGGGCTATTGCGCGATTCGTTACGACCGGTCCATGAAGTTAGCAGGGGTCAACCAAATGAGTGAACGATGGAGATTTGAAGAAGATGGATATGCTGCCACTCACTGATCTCTTCCGTTTCGCGCACATACTTGTTGTTGCTATCGGTTTCGGCGCAGCCTTTCTGGCAGACATTCACGCTATGCGCTGGTTAGGTCGGTTAGTCGATAATGATTTACTCACAACTCTTCATGCCTGCCACAGCTTGGTCTGGAAAGCTCTGATTGCCATGTGGGTCACCGGGATCATAATGGTATTTATCCGGACTGGTTTTGTGTCGGATAACTTCACTCCCAAACTCTTCAGCAAACTGTTTACGGTTGGTGTCTTGACGGTTAACGCCTTTTTAATTGGGCGATACGCCATGCCTTTGATC
>JBATTI010000592.1:0-3643 GCA_049670445.1 Albidovulum sp.
TGCCAACAAGGGCTGGAAGAAAGCCTGCGCCGATGATGCGCATCTTCTGGCGGGCCTGAACGTCCATGCGGGCCAGCTGACCTATGAAGCGGTCGGCGTGGCGCTTGGCCTGCCCACGGTGGATGCCAGATCGCTGGTCTGAACCAGATCACCTGACCCAAACGAAAAGGGCCCGCCAATGATTGGCGGGCCCTTTTATGTCATTTGAAGCGCTTACTTCTTCAAAGAATCGCGGATCTGCAACAACACGTCAAGCTCGCTTGGGCCAGCCGGTGCGGCTTCCTCTTTCTTGACGGACGCGTCTTTGACCCTGTTGACCATCTTCACCAACAAGAACACAACGAAGGCCACGATCAGGAAGTTGATCAGCGCATTGATGAAGCTGCCATAGTTGAAAGCGGCCGCATCGGCGCCTTCGCCCAAAGCAATCTTCATACCGCTGAAATCAATCCCGCCCATGAACAGGCTGATAATCGGGTTGATCAGGTCATCCACCAAGGATGTCACAATGGCCGTGAAGGCCGCGCCGATGATGATACCAACGGCCATGTCCATGACATTGCCCTTAGCGATGAAATCCTTGAACTCATTGATCATTCTACTGTCCCTAACATTGTTCCCACCTGCATTGCGCGTTTCCACTTTTGCGGCAATGCCCAAATAGCTTATCACATCATGTTTCCATGACAGCGGATTATTGCTGGCCCGCGCCACTCCGGCGTGATCCGTTACCGGGGCGCTACAGTCGCCCCAAACCACCGACGCCTGCCGGTGGTTTTATCCGCGCAAAACCCCGCCGGTGGCCTTGCCGACCTTTTCGACGATCCTGGCTGAAACCGCCTCGATCTCTTCTTCGGTCAGCGTGCGGTCGCGCGGCTGCAAGCGCACCGAAATCGCCAGCGACTTCTTGCCCGCACCCATCTGCGCTTCGGCCTTTTCGCCGATGAACTGGTCAAAGACCGCCACCCGTTCGATCAGCGCCTTATCGGCACCCTGGGCCGCATTGACCAAGGTCAAAGCCTCAACCTCGCGATCCACGACAAAGGCGAAATCACGTTCAACCACTTGCAGATCCGACGCGCCAAGGGCGGCGCGGGTTGTGGTTCGGGTCTTGGGGAAAGGCACATTGCCCAAATGCAGGGTAAAGGCCACCGCCTGCCCCTTCACATCCATTGCGCGCAGCACTTTGGGGTGCAATTCGCCGAAACTCGCCAAGACATTCGGCCCCAGTGACATCACGCCCGCGCGGCCCGGATGCCACCAATCGGCCAGTTTGCGGCCAATCTGCATACGTGCGGGCGCGCCAATTGCGGCCAGCACCGCTTCGGCATCGGCCTTGGCGTCGTAGATGTCTGCGATGCGGCGCGATGCATAGGGGTCACGCTCGGCCAGCGCGCCTACCAAAATCCCCGCGGCTTGCACGCTTTGCTCTTCTGGTTCGCCGCCGTGAAAGGCCGGGCCCACTTCGAACAAGGACAGATCCATGAACCCGCGCGCCTGATTGCGCGCCGCCGCCTGCAAAAGCCCCGGCAACAGATCGGGGCGCATATGGGTCATTTCCGAGGATATCGGGTTTTCGATCCGGCACGCCGCATCGCCGCCGCCGAACATCGCGGCCGAGGCCCCGTCGATGAAGCTATAGGTCACGCATTCATTGTACCCAAGCGCTGCCAATGTCCGCCGCGCGGTCCGCTCACGCATCTGCATCGGCGTCAGGATCGGCTTTGGCACGCCGGGGCGGGCGCGGCGCATCGGCCGGCCGACCAGTTTCGTCAGCGAGGCAATGCGCGCCACTTCCTCCACCAGATCCACCTCGCCCAGCACATCGGGGCGCCAGCTTGGCGGGGTGGCCATATCGCCCTTCAGGGTAAAGCCCAAAGCCTCCAGCGTGGCGCGCTGATCGGCCTCGGGGATCTCCATCCCCACCAGCGACACCACCCGTTTGGGGTCCAGCTTATAGGCGCGTGTGACTTCGGGCGCGGCCCCATCCACAACAATTTCCGACGCCTCGCCGCCGCACAGATCGATGATCATCCGGGTCGCCGCCTCAAGCCCTTGCATGTTGAAGGCCGGGTCAATCCCGCGTTCATTGCGGTAGCGCGCGTCAGAATTGACCTTAAGCGCCCGCCCGGCCGCCGCAATTGTGATCGGGTCCCAATAGGCGGCCTCGACGAACACATCCACCGTCGCCTCGGTACAGCCCGACGCCTCGCCGCCCATGATCCCGGCGATGCTTTCAACGCCGCTTTCATCGGCGATCACCATCATACCGGGGCGCAAGGCATAGCTTTTGCCGTCCAGCGCCAAAAGGCTTTCGCCCTCGCGCGCATTGCGGATCACCAGATCGCCCGCCACCCGGCCCGCATCAAAGACATGCAGGGGCCGGTTTTGATCGAAGGTGAAGAAATTGGTGATATCAACCAAAGCCGAGATCGGCCGCAGCCCGATCGCCTTCAGCCGCTGTTGCAGCCACAAGGGCGAGGGGCCGTTCTTGACCCCACGGATCACCCGCCCCGCGAACAGCGGGCAGCCGGTGCCTTTGATCTGCGGATCGATCGTCACGCCAATCGGGCAGGTGAACGCACCCTTGACCGGCACGATCTTCAGCGGTTTGAGCTTGCCCAAGCCCCGTGCGGCCAGATCGCGCGCAACGCCGCGCACGCCCAAAGCATCGGGGCGGTTGGGGGTGATCTTGATATAGATCATCGGGTCATTGACGCCGCGATAATCGATGAAACGCGCGCCCAATGGCGCGTCTTCGGGCAGATCAATGATGCCGTCATGATCGTCCGACAATTCCAACTCGCGCTCGGAACACAGCATCCCGTTCGATGCCACGCCGCGGATCACGCCGGGCTTAAGGTCCACGCCAGTGCCCGGCACATGGGTGCCCACCGGCGCGAAGACGCCCACAAGGCCGGTGCGCGCATTGGGCGCGCCGCAAACCACCTGCACCTCTTCCATGCCCCCCTCGGGGCCGTTCGGCCAGGTGGCGACACGGCAGAGCCGCAGCTTGTCGGCATCAGGATGCGGCCCCGCCTCAATCACCCGACAAATGCGAAACGCCCCAAGCCGGTCAGCCGGGTTTTGCACTTCCTCAACCTCAAGCCCAAGATCGGTAAGGGCATAGAGGATCTCATCAAGCGAGGCCTCGGTTTCGAGATGGTCTTTCAGCCAGGAGAGAGTGAATTTCATTGCTGGTCGTCCTCCATGGGCCGGGTCGTGTCGAAACCAATTCTGTACGGTTCGTCCTTTAAGGGTGAAACCGCAACAAGCAGGAAATTGAGTTGCGAGAGATGTTGGATCAGCGCGATTTCCTCGCCGGTTGGCAGGATTCCATAAAACTCGATCAGGTTGGGATTGCGATATCCGATAGAGCGGATATGGATCGTCTGCGCCACGCCATAGTTGGCTAGCTGGATACCGATCTCGTGATCGGCAGGCAGCGTGGACTGAAACACCCGTACACGCTGCATCAAGTATTTGAAGGTTTCTTCAGCATCCATTCGTCCTGCAATTTTTTCCTGCCGAACTCGTTCCGCCTGCATATCTTTTTGAAAGGCGCGCATTGATACGGCGGGATAAGGATAATTCGTCACCTGCTCAACCCCCCACTCACCGTCGGCATATCCAAACTCGCGAA
>JBATTI010000593.1:0-4626 GCA_049670445.1 Albidovulum sp.
GCTGCAATGTGGTCGTCAGGCTTTTGAACTTGTCTGCAACTGCGGTTGCGGTGGTAAACACACCTTGCAACCGTGCTTGGGAATCCGGTCTGCTAGCGGCCTGTACCAGAGCTGCGTCGAAGGCTGCGATCTGTTCGGTCAGCGCACCTGGCGTGCCGGGTTGGCCGATGGCGTTTTCGATGTTTGACAGAAAATCGGTCCGCAGACCCGCATTGCCGGCATCCGCATCAGCCAGGCGCCTGTCGTTAAGGATGAACTGGTTGAACGATCGCGTAACACTATCAATGTGGACGCCCGCGCCGCTGCCGCCCAATGATTGTGCGGCAAGGTTTACCTCCCGCCGCGCATATCCCGGCGTCAGTGCGTTCGAGACATTGGATGACACGACCTCCGCGCGGCGCGAAGCTGCGGTGAGGCCGGTCAAGGCATTGGCAAGTGATGTCGAAAGGCCCATTTTAAGCCAAATTTCTCCGCGCTTCAGGCGGTGTTAGCGTTTGATGTTTGTGGTTTCTTGCAGCATCTCATCAACGGTCTGGATGACCTTGGCGTTTGACGAATAAGCGCGCTGGGTCTGGATCAGATTGGTCAGCTCAGCGGCCACGTCGGTGGCCGAACCTTCACGCGCATAGCCCACGACCGAACCGGTTGGGCCATCCCCGGCATTCCAGAGGAAAAATGAACCGGAATCCGGAGAGACTTGGAAGGTCTGATTATTAAGTGAAATCAATCCATTAGGGTTCGGCACATCAACAACCGGGATTTGATAGATCCGCCGGGTGAAGCCAGTGTCATAGGTCGCGGTCATGAAACCATTGTCGTCAACCTCAACTGCAGTAAGATTGCCTACCGGCGAGCCATCTTTGGTCAAGGAGGTTGGTGCGAAATTGTCGGAAAGCTGGGTCAGGCCATTTGGATCGCCCAATTTGCCAATGGTCATCGAGATTGGACCGCCGGCAACAGTAAGGGCCAATTCGCCTGTTGTGGCGTTATAAGGACCGCCCGCCAGGGTCGTGACCGAAGCCAAGGTGCCGCCATTGGCACGGGTGGCATCGAAAACCAATGTGTATTGGCCCACCACGGCTCCGGCTTGCGCAGAATCGCGGATTTCCATCGTCCAGGTGTTTGACGATCCGACGACCGGCACGGTCGGCGTGAAGGTGATATCCAACGTTTCCGACGTTCCCAGATTGCCGAAATATTCGACGGACAGAGGCAATGTGCTGCCCGATGTTCCGGCTTCGGTCTGTGTTGCGGGCAGGTTCACGCCAAGATTGACGGTTGTTGTCGGATCGCCCGCCGTTTGGTTGGCGTTGACCACGACCGGCTCTAGCCCGGTGATTGTGTCACGCGGCAATACCGGAATGCTGCCATCGGCATTTGCAGGCCACCCCAAAAGCACAAGACCAGATTCCGTCTTGAGAATGCCGTCTGCATCAGGGCGAAATGCGCCTGTTGTGGTCATCATCAATGGCCGCTCGCCGGTGGTGGCATTAAGCGATACTGCCGTCGTGACTGGCAACATGCCGCGCCCGGAGATGGCAAGATCAAGCGCATTGCCGGTACCGACAAGGGGGCCGTGTTCATCAATCAGACGGGTGGTCGAGGCCTTGACCCCGCCCGCAGAATAGGTGCCCGCACCCCGCGCCTGACTGATTACAAAGTTCTCAAACTCCGCCGAGGCGCGTTTGTAGCCATAAGTGCCCGAGTTGGCGATGTTATCGGAAATGGTCGCAAGCCGGGTCGCGTTGGCGCTAAGGCCCGCCACCCCGGCGTTGAGAGAGGAAGATATGGACATGATGCCGCCTTTCTGCTGCTTAGCCCTTCGATCAGACCGAACCATGCAGCACAGGCACTTAACATTGCCCTAATGTCTAAAATCCTCGGCTTTTCTATTGCTTTGACCGCAGCAAGATCACCTCAATTCGGTTGTTGCGCAAAGCCATCGGGTTTTTCAGCGCGGGCTTGCGGTCTGAAAATCCGGTGACGCGTTGAATGCGTTTGGCGGTCAGGCCGGTTGTTTCCAGCAAACGCCGCATCTCCATGGCGCGATCGGCCGACAAATCCCAGTTCGGGTTGGTTCTGAACACCTCGGGCACCGAACGCACATGGCCATTGACGGCAACTTGATTGTTGGCAATGCCAAAGACCCGCGCAATCACCCCAGCCAATTCAATCGTAAGCGGGGTAGGGTTTGAGGTGCCTTCGTCAAATAATGGTTCATTGACGAGATCGTAGAATTCGACGATCAGGCCTTCATCGGTGACCCGTGTGGTGATGTGGCGCAAAGCATCGTCACTGACCATGCTTTCACCGCCGATCCCCATAAGCGCTTCTTCGATCTTTTTCACGGCTTCGTCGAATTGACCCTGATTGGCGGCATCTTCATTATCCTGCGTGCCGGTTTGGCCGACGGCCTGATGCGCTTCGCTGGGCTTGGAGCTTGAGGCCCCGGTACCGGTTTGTGCGATCTGATCCTCGGAAAATACGCTTTCGCCGCCGAAGGATCCATCGCCACCTCCGGAGATACGGCTAAGTGGAATTGTCGGACTGAAGTAATCCGCAATGCCTTTGCGTTGTTTTTCTGTTGTCGCATTCAACAGCCACATCAGCATAAAGAAGGCCATCATCGCCGTAACGAAATCGGCATAGGCAACTTTCCACGCCCCACCGTGGTGCCCGCCGCCTTTGACTACCTTCTTACGCTTGATGATGACCGGCGCCAGATTGCTTTGCGCGCTCATCCCACCAACCCTTTTCATTCACCCAAGGTCAGGAATAGCAAAGCGGATTTAACACCACCCTAACCGTTCAAATTGTCGGCAATCGTGGGGTGCGGGGCCCTAGACTAGAACCTCGGTCGCAGCCTGGGGGCCGACCTCAAACACCCGCTGATAGCGGGCGATCTCGTCCTTCGGCCCCATCGCCTTGTTGGGATTGTCAGAAAGCTTGACCGTGGGCCGACCATTGGCGCTTATCGCCTTGCAAACAAGGCTGAAGGGCGACAGGCCATCATCCTTGGCGAAACCGCGAAAGTCATTGGTGAGCAAGGTGCCCCAACCGAACGAAACCTTGACGCGGCCAGAAAAACGGCGGTGCAGTTCTTCGATTTTGTCGACGTCAAGCCCGTCAGAAAAGATCACAAGCTTTTTTGTTGGATCTTCGCCGCGCGACTTCCACCAGGCTATTGCGGTTTCGGCACCAGTGGCCGGATCGCCGGAATCGATGCGAATGCCTGTCCATTTTGCCAGCCAGTCGGGGGCATGTTTCAAGAAGCCTTCGGTGCCATAGGTATCGGGCAATATGACGCGCAGATTGCCATCATGTTCCTCGTGCCAATCGGCAAGCACCCGGTATGGCGCTTGCTGCAGTTCGGCGTCATTTTCGGCAAGGGCCGAATAGACCATCGGCAATTCATGGGCATTGGTACCGATCGCCTCAATATCGCGGCGCAGTGCTATGCGGCAATTCGACGTGCCAATGAAGGCGGGGCCCAGCCCCTCGATCATCGCTTGCACGCACCAGTCTTGCCAAAGGAAGGAATGCCGCCGCCGGGTGCCGAAATCGGCAATCTTCAGACCGTCGATGGACTTAAGACGTTCAATCTTTTCCCAAACACGGGTCATGGCGCGGGCGTAAAGCACTTGCAGTTCGAACTTGCCCATTTCGGCCAGAACCGCGCGCCCGCGCAGTTCCATCAAGATCGCCAGTGCCGGGATTTCCCACATCATCACTTCAGGCCAGCTGCCTTCAAACGTCAGCTCATACTGACCGTCGTGCTTTTCAAGGTGATAGGGGGGCAGGCGCAATGCTTCAAACCACTGCATGAAGTCGGGGCGGAACATCTGGCGCTTGCCGTAGAACGTATTGCCGCGCAGCCATGTGCTTTCGCCGCGGGTCAGCGCCAGTGATCGGACATGATCAAGCTGTTCGCGCAATTCGCCTTCGTCGATCAGATCGGCCAGGCGGATGCGCGATGAGCGGTTGATCAGGCTGAAGGTGACCTGCGTATCGCGCCGGTTTCGGAACACGGATTGGCACATCAAGAGTTTGTAGAAATCGGTATCCAGAAGTGAGCGGACGATCGGGTCGATCTTCCAGTTATGGTTATGAACACGGGCTGCAATATCGACCATCAGGTTTCCATTCGGACATTGGCGGCCAGCATATTGGCCTTTGCTGTGGCACGGGATCCGTCAAGATCGATGGCGCGGCATGCCCCCTCCAAAACATTCACCGAAAACCCGAGGTTTGCGGCATCAATTGCGGAATAGGCAACGCAAAAATCGGTGGCAAGGCCTACGAAAGTCAGCTTCGTGACCCCGCGGGTTTTAAGGTAACCTTCAAGCCCCGTGGGGGTTTTGTGATCATTTTCAAAGAACGCCGAATAGCTGTCGATCTGGGGGCGAAAGCCTTTTCTGATCACCAGATCGGCGCGGTCGGTCTGCAGGGCAGGGTGAAAGGCGGCCCCATCAGATCCTTCCACGCAATGGGTTGGCCAAAGTACCTGCGATCCGTAAGGCATGTCGGTCAGGGTGAAAGGTGCCGCGCCGGGATGATTGGCGGCGAATGAGCTGTGATTGGCCGGGTGCCAGTCCTGGGTCAGCACCCGCACCGGAAATTCAGCCA
>JBATTI010000594.1:0-2960 GCA_049670445.1 Albidovulum sp.
TCGCGCCGTCAGAAGGGCGATTTCCTCTTTCGGGGGGAATGCGCTTGGGATCATGTCTGGGGTCCTTTTGTGCGGGTCATATTGTGCCGGTTGGGGGTAGGGGCGGCAAAGCGAAAAATCAACCTTGGACTTGCCACAAGAGGTCAAAGCCCGGGTCAAAAACCGTGACAGGCCCCGCGCCGGTGTCAATCTTGGCCGGATAGGTGACGGGGTCGCCTTTGGTCAGGGTCAGGCGGCCTACATTGGGCGGAAGGCCATAAAATGCCGCACCGTTCAATGCGGCATATGCCTCCAGCCGATCAAGCGCGCCTTCAGCCTCAAACACATGGGCAAGGATCGACATGGTGTTGGTGGCGGTAAAGCACCCCGCGCAGCCGCAGGCATGTTCTTTAAGCGCGTCAGGATGCGGGGCGCTGTCGGTGCCAAGAAAAAACCGCGCCTCGCCGCTGGTGGCGGCGGCCACCAAGGCAAGCCTGTGGGCTTCACGCTTGGCGACCGGAAGGCAGTAGTAATGCGGGCGGATGCCACCTGCGAGAATGTGGTTCCGGTTGATCACCAGATGGTGCGTGGTGATCGTGGCGGCCAGATCAGCGCCGCCAGAGCGGGCATAATCCACGCCTTGCGACGTGGTAACATGTTCCATCACCACACGCAGCCCCGGGGTTGCCCGGCGCAGCGGATCAAGCACCCGGTCGATGAAGACGGCTTCGCGGTCGAAAATGTCAATCGCAGGGTCGGTGACCTCGCCGTGCACACATAATGGCAGGCCAATTTCGGCCATCCTTTCCAGCACCGGGCGCACCTTGTCGAAATCGCGCACGCCAGAGGCCGAATTGGTGGTGGCCCCGGCCGGGTAAAGCTTGACCGCTTTGACAAGACCTGCGGCATGGGCCGCCGCCACATCGGCAGGATCGGTGCCCTCCGTAAGGTAGAGGACCATCAAAGGTTCAAACCCCATGCCGTCGGGCAAGGCCGCAAGGATACGGTCACGGTAAGCCTGGGCCTGATCACCGGTTACAACCGGCGGCACGAGGTTTGGCATGATGATCGCACGGGCGAAATGCCGCGCAGATTCGGGCAAGATCCCTTGCAGCATTGCCCCGTCACGCAGGTGCAGATGCATATCATCGGGGCGGCGGATTGTCAGTGTCTTGATCATGGGCTTGGCCTACACGATCTTCCCAAGGCTTTCCAGAGTGCGAAAGGACCATATTAAGGCGGCGAATTGCCGAACCGCCGGGCGCATCGCCGCATCTCTTGCCTATTGGCC
Source organism: Albidovulum sp. (assembly GCA_049670445.1). Taxonomy (GTDB): domain Bacteria; phylum Pseudomonadota; class Alphaproteobacteria; order Rhodobacterales; family Rhodobacteraceae; genus TMP-24. Next base: position 1,271 of record JBATTI010000594.1, read on the forward strand.
GCATTGGCCGCAAACTTGCCCGCAAGGGCGGCATCAGCGCCCACAGAATGAGGGGGCGGAATATGCGTAACGTGGCAGCGTGCTTGTTGGCCGGGGTGTTTGTGGCGGGATGTACGACAGATCCGGGCTTTACCGGTGTGGCAGGTGTGGTGGAGGCTGACGCCGCTTCGGTTGGCCAATGCAGCTATGTCTCTGATATCAGCATGACGCCGGGGGTTTACGGACAGTTGGCGACGCAAGGCCTTGCCTATGCGCGCAACAAGATCATGGCCGAGGCCCGCAGCGCCGGTGCGAATACAGTGGTCTTTGATCAGGCAACGCCGGGGGCCGATGTCTACCAGCTTCATGCAGTGGCGTACCGCTGCTAATGCGGTGGTAAGGTCAGGTTTTTTGGATCGCTGGCGAAGCTGATCACGGCGCAAGCTGGTCTGAAAGCTCTGCTGCGCGTTTTGCGAATTTGGCGTCGTTAAGCCGTTCAGCGGCATTTTTCGCCAAGAGCGCGCCCAAACGCGGGCGGCCATCGGTCTCCAGCCTGCTTAGCAATTTGCGCAAATAGGGGATGTGGTTGCGCCGGGCGCGGTAGAAGGTCCAAAACAGCTTTTCGTCAAAGCTGCCCGTAGCCGCCGCGGTAAGAACACTGGGCAAGATCTTCATTTCGCTCAAAGAACCGGCGATATCAGAGCCAAGGTGGCGGCAGGGCAAAAGCGTGGTGAAGGGGCGCCGGAAAAGGGCCGCATGCATCGCATCAAGGGTCTGATCGGGGTCGAAGATCACATAGACCGACCCTGCGCCCTCGGTCATGTCCGGGGCATATCCGTAGCGATCCGTGAAACACAGCCGGCGGCTTTCGGAAAAGCGCGGATCCCATCCCGCCATCGCGGGGTCAAGCGTGGCTTGCGGTTGCAGCAAAACCACGCTGGCGCCGGGCGAGGTGACCGAATAAGCCGCCGCCGCGTAGCCCGCCATTCCGGCACCATAAAAGACCACGTTTTCGAAATCTTCGAAGAATGCGTCATCCACCAGCTGATCGAAATAGGCATAGACGGCCGGGTCGCGGTACCAGCTTTCGGTGCGGGTAATGATGCAAAGATGCGACCATTGCCGGGTTTGCGCCGTGGCAAGACCCAAGGGCTGTTGATCGGGCATGCGGCGGCGAATGCTGCTTGCGGTTTCAAAGGTGACGATCAAGGTGGGAGAGCGGTCAACAAACAAGGCGGCATGATCGCGGCCAAGGCGCATGAAATAGCCTTCGCGCGCGCCCTGATCCTCGATCCGGGCGAACCATTCTTCTTCTGACAAAGACCCTTGGTCTTTCAGCACGGCGTCCTCAATCAGATACAATCCACCCCATTCAGGCCACGGCGATAATCAATGTACCGTGCCCGCGGTGGCAGTTTGCTCTGCCTGACGGGGGCAGGCAAGGGGGGTTTGTGCAGAGGCTGGGTAAAGCTGTTTTGCGGCTTTGCATATTGCAACGCTGGACATAAGTTTTGGCAACAATGGCCCGCGTTTTATTGATTTGTTTCCCGGGCGGGCGGATTTTGCGCGCGCCTAGCGAAGTTGAACAAGAACCGACTCTCGGCCATCGTCAGAACCCGGCTGGGCGGCGTCATAAGCATACGTCCGAATAATGATCGATATTCCTCGACTTCCATCAGTTTTTGGAAACGCTGCTTGCGCCAGGCAACGG
>JBATTI010000595.1:0-5100 GCA_049670445.1 Albidovulum sp.
GACCTCGGACGGAACCGACGGCGAAGGCCGGGTGCGCGCACCACGCCAGGGGCGCCGACGCAGCTGACGCATCCATGTAAGTCGACCGCAGAAAGCAAATTGACATAACGAACATTCGACGCGCGGTGCCTTATCGCGCGTCTTTTTTCTGCGGTGGCATGATGGAAGCATCCGAAGGCCGCCTTGATCATCAAAAACCAGATCCACCAAATAACGACATCTGCGCAGAGTCCACCAATGGCGCGCGGAACAAATCACAGCAGGTCGGTGCGGCATTTGTCGACAGCCCCAACCGCTTGACAGCCACGTGAAAGCGTTGGGAGATCATTTCCGCATAGGGCCCCTCGCCGCGCATTCTGGCGTGCCAGCGTGCGTCGTACAACTTGCCACCATGCATTTCGCGCAACCGCGCCAAAATCCGCCCGGCGCGGTCGGGGTAATGTTGCGACAGCCACTCCCGGAACAGCGGCGACACCTCTTGGGGCAAGCGCAGCATGATCCAACTGGCATGCAGCGCCCCCGCATCACGGCCCGCGCCCAATATGGTCTCCAATTCACTATCGGTCAAAGCAGGGATCATTGGCGAGGCCATGATGCGAACCGGTATCTGTGCTGCCGAAAGCCGTCGGATCATCTGCAAACGCCGTTGGGGTGTCGGTGCGCGCGGCTCCATCAGCCGCGACAAGCCCGCATCAAGGGTCGTGACCGATATTCCCACCCGCACCAGATTGCGCCGCGCCATATCGCCCAAAATATCCAGATCACGTTCAATCAACGTGCCTTTGGTGACGATGGCCACCGGGTGGTTCCATTGCGACAAAACCTCAAGAATACGCCGCATAATGCGGTATCGCGCCTCAATCGGTTGATAGGGGTCGGTATTGGTGCCAATGGCCAAGGTCTGGACGCGGTAAGCCTTATGCGCCAGCTCTCGCGCCAGCACTTCAGGCGCAGTTGGCCGCGCGATCAGCCGGGTTTCAAAATCAAGCCCCGGTGACAGGCCAAGATAGGCGTGGCTAGGCCTGGCAAAGCAGTAGATGCAACCATGTTCGCACCCCCGGTAAGGGTTGATGCTGCGGTCAAATGGAAGATCTGGAGAGGTCACGTAGGTGATCACCGATCTGGGGCGCTCTTCACGCACCTCGGTACGAAGCAGCTGCGGCGCCTCACCCCTGTCCCAGCCATCGCTTTCGGCTTGAACGCTATAGCGTTCAAAGCGCCCCGCATCGTTGCTGGTAGCAGCTCTGGCTTTCAAACGCAGATCAGGATCAAGGGTGGATCGGGACATGTGGATAAGTTAGAACTTACCGTGAACATTGTCCATGCGGTCGGCCCGGCAAAACGACTGCGGCACCACTTTTCGTCGGTCACGGTTCCACCCATGTCGCAAAACGCCAAGTCGATGGGGCAAGCTGGCCCTAATTACCACAGCAACGACTGTCAGGAGACACAAGCCATGGCCGATGAAGGCGATATCATTCTTTCCGAGCTCGACGATGACGAGCTGGTGCTGCAGATGCATGATGACCTCTACGATGGTCTAAAAGAAGAAATCGAAGAGGGTGTCAGAATCCTACTCGGTCGCAAATGGGAACCCTACGACGTCCTGACCAAAGCCCTGGTCGCCGGTATGACCATCGTTGGCGCCGACTTCCGCGACGGTATCTTGTTCGTGCCGGAAGTGCTGCTGGCCGCCAATGCCATGAAAGGCGGGATGGCAATCCTCAAGCCGCTGCTGGCTGAAACCGGCGCGCCCAAGGTTGGCAAGATGGTGATTGGCACCGTCAAAGGCGACATCCATGACATCGGCAAGAACCTTGTTGGCATGATGATGGAAGGTGCGGGCTTTGAGGTTGTGGATCTGGGCATCAACAACGCCGTTGAAAAATACGTCGATGCATTGCAGGCCGAGGACGCAGATATTCTTGGCATGTCGGCGCTGTTGACCACGACCATGCCCTATATGAAGGTCGTGATCGACACGCTCAAAGAAAAAGGTATGCGCGAAGATTACATCGTGCTGGTGGGCGGCGCGCCGCTTAACGAAGAGTTCGGAAAAGCGATCGGCGCAGATGCCTATTGCCGTGATGCGGCTGTCGCTGTGCAAACGGCGAAGGATTTCATGGCGCGCAAGCACAATAAATTGGCCGCTGGCTGAATAGAGGCTGCTAGACATTCTGGCCCTGCAGCGTAAGCTGTGGGGCTTTTTTGCTGGAAAGACGCGGTGGGGCTTGGCAATTGCGGCAATAGCCACCAAATTGACTGCAAAGGGAGTGTATCCATGCCGAAGATGAAGATCGCCGTCTTGATTGCCATGGTCGTCGTTGTCGCCGGTGGAACGCTGTTTTTGGCAAAAGCAGTTTGGGATTTGGGCGTCCCGGTCTGGGCAGCTGCAATGGGGCCGATATTACTTGGCCTGACGCTGTTACTTCACCTGAAGCGACGGTCAAAATGATCCCCTCTGACACAGTATTGACGGAGACCGGAATGGCGCCGTCGCGGCAAGGCCGGGTGTTACTGATTGCTTGCGGCGCTTTGGCCCGCGAAATCCTTGATCTGAAGGCCGCCAATGGCTGGAACCACCTTGATCTGACCTGTCTGCCTGCCAAGCTCCATCTTTGGCCGGACAAGATTACGGATGCAGTTGCCACGGCCGTGGAGAAACACAAAGACGCCTATGAAAGCATATTTGTGGTCTATGCCGATTGCGGCACTGGCGGGCTGCTAGAGGCCAAATGCGCAGAGTTGGGCGTAGAAATGGTTGCCGGCCCACATTGCTATTCGTTTTTCGAAGGCAATGAGAATTTTGCCCAAAACGGAGAGATTACCACGTTTTATCTAACCGATTTTCTTGTCAGGCAGTTCGATGCATTTGTCTGGAAGCCAATGGGGCTCGACCGGCATCCGGAACTGCGCGACATGTATTTCGGAAATTATGAGAAACTTGTTTATCAGGCACAAACCAATGATCCGGCTTTGGATGCAAAAGCAAAGGACTGCGCCGCAAGGTTAGGACTGGTCTTTGAACGCCGCTCAACCGGTTACGGCGATCTTCAGACTACCCTCGCAGAGCTTTGACCCAACGCCGAATTTTCTGCGAAAATTCATCCGATTTTTCGCAGAAAAATCGTCATCCCTTCGCCGCAAGCGCAATCTCGTTTATCCTGCGAACCATAGCACGAACGCCGTTCGATCTTTGTGCTGAAAGATGCGCATCAAGCCCAAGCCGCTTCAATTCCGCCTGCGCGTCAACCTTCAGGACTTCGCTCACCGACAACCCGGCGTAAAGGGCATGAAGAACGGCAATCAAACCCCGCACGATCATCGCATCGCTTTCGCCGTGAAAATCAAACACCGCTCCGGGCCCGCTGCCCGTCACGCGCGGCAAGAGCCAGACCTGGCTCGCACAGCCCTCTACCTTCGTCGCAGGCACGCAGAAGGCCTCTGCCAGCGAAGGCAATGCGCGACCAAGTTCGATCACATGGCGATAGCGATCCTCCCAATCGTCAAGAAACGCGAAAGTCTCAGAGATTTCCTCAAATGCAGCCGTCGCCATCTAATTCTCCCTCGATCCCCCTTGAGGTAGTATGTCATGCCCCAAAGGTCCAGCGTCGCGGCCCCTTTTCAGCGGCGTGCGAATGGGTTACCCAATACCAAGATAGTCTGGGGGAGCCAAAACATGAATCGCCTTGTTACCGCACTGACGGTTGTCGGCCTGACGCTGCTTTTGGCGAATTGTGGAAAGATCCGCGATAGCCGTATCAACCCGTTCAACTGGTTCGGCAAATCCCAATCCGCGGCAACGGCGGCTGCGGTTTCATCCGATGAAATATCTGACGGGCGCCTGCTTGTGCGCGAAGTCACCAGTTTTATCGTTGAAAAAACACCCGGCGGGGCCATCCTTCGTGCCACAGGTCTTCCACCAACCCAAGGCTGGTGGAAAGCAGAGCTGGTTGCACAAAATCGCGGCCGGCCGGAAGACGGCGTGTTGACCTACCGCTTCCTGGTGTTTGAGCCTTTGGGCCAGACCCGCGTATCAACCCCCCAGTCGCGCGAGGTCACTGCGGCCGTATTCCTGTCTGACATTCGCATGCAAGAGGTCAGCAATATCATCGTTCTGGCCGAGACCAACAGCCGTTCAAGCCGCCGCTGATCGCTCAGACCGGGACCACACGCACAGCGCCACCAATTGCCGACAGCGCGATCTCGCCGCTGCACAAACGAAGTGCATCCTGGCCAAACACTTCACGGCGCCAGCCCTGCAGGGCACCCACATCACGAACACCGGCGGCCAGCGCGTCAAGCTCGGAAGTTGCAGCAATCAATTTGGCGGCAACACCTGCCTCTTCGGATTTGGCCTTCAACAAAACCCGCAACAGATCTGCGAGTGCGGTGTTCACCTGCAATTGTTCGCGCATCACGTTTGGCTTTGGAAAATCTTCCGCTTTGGTTTCCATTCCGGCCTTGATGGCGGCAAGAATACCTTCGGAGATGTCGGCCTTGCGCCCCTCGCGCATCAACAAACGCGAACGCCCAAGTTCTTCATGGTTCGTCGGGCGTGTCGATGCCAGTTCCAACAAGACATCATCCTTGAAGACCCGGCTGCGCGGCACATCGCGGGTTTGCGCATAGTCTTCGCGAAACCGCGCCAATTCGCGCACAATCGACAAGAACCGCCCCGAAGTGGTACGGGTCTTGACCTTGCTCCAGGCCTCTTGCGGCCGATTAATATAGGTCTCTGGGTTAATCAGAATTTGGATTTCTTCTTAAACCCATTTTTGACGGCCGCTGCGTTTCAACTCATCGCGCAAATGTTCATAGACCGGGCGCAGATGGGTGACATCGGCCAAAGCGTAGGTCTGCTGCGCATCGCTTAAGGGGCGGCGCGACCAATCGGTAAAGCGCGAAGACTTGTCCAGATCTTCGCGGGCAATCTTCTTGACCAATGTCTCATAGCCCACCTGTTCGCCAAAACCACACACCATGGCGGCAACTTGGGTGTCAAACAGGGGTATTGGAAAGACATTGCCTTCAACAAAGAAGATCTCAAGATCCTGACGCGCGGCATGAAAAACCTTGACCGTGGCTTCATGGCGAAAG
>JBATTI010000596.1:0-2187 GCA_049670445.1 Albidovulum sp.
TTGAGCCCTGAACATCGAAATTCCCGGTGATGATCCCGGATCCGCCCGATATATGGCTGCGGATCACCGGCGCCGAAATGACCTTGCCGTCCAGCACGATGGCGAAAAGCTGCCCGATATTTTCCGCGGTATAATCGCCAAAAGCCCGCCCGCCCGCGGCGTCAAAGCGAAAGGCCACGGCAGGCTGGCCGTTCTGGTCAAAGTCGGGGCGCGCATCTACCAGATCTTCGCCGCCGACAACCGGCGTATCTTCCAGCACGTAAAACACACCCGGCTCATCGGCGGCCGGATAGGTCACATTGCCCACCCCGGCCAATTCGCCCTCATTGGTTGTGCGCCGCACCACCGGGTTGAAGGTCAGCTTTGCCGTCGTCCCGATCAGGGCTTTCAACTCGGCCGCGGATCCGATCCCCGGCACCTGAATCAAGATCCGGTCGGCCCCTTGCCGCTGGATCGTGGGTTCGCGCGTGCCCGCACCATCCACCCGGCGCCGCACAATCTCCAGGCTTTGCTCAATCGTGCGGTCATCGGTGGCCGCACGTTCCGGCTCCGACAGGCTCAGCACCAGAACCTTGCCCTCGGCGCGCACCTCAATATCGTCTTGCCCCACACCGGTCAGCGTCACCACCGGCCGCGCCAGCCCCCGCGCGATTTCAAGCGCACGCGCCACAGCATCGGTGCTTTCCAGCATCACCCGCAACTCGCCGTCGGGCGCGGGCGCGCGCCTTATCCCGCCGATTGTGGCTCGCTCCGCCCCAAGCGCTGTGCGCAGCTCTGGCCACATCCCATCCATGCGGGCTTTGTAAACATCGCTCACCTGCACTTCGGCCAGCAAATGCGCACCACCGCGCAGATCAAGCCCAAGGTTGACGATCGACGACGGCAACAGGTCCGGCCACCCGGCCCGGTCCGCCACCAGTTCCGGCGTCTCTGACCCGGTCGCCTCAATCTTGGCTACCGCGTCATTATGCCGTTCAACCCGGCTGTAAAACGCATTCGGCAACGCCATGCTTAGCGCAAGGACACAAAGCCCCCACACCATAACGCGCTTCCACAAGGGCATTTGCATTTGGGATTACTCAGTTCGAATTTGCCGGGGCAGGTTCAGTTTTTGACAAGACCTGCGCGATGGTTCCCTTGACGACCTTGACTTTGACGCCATCGGCAATCTCGACCTCAACTTCCGCACCCTCAGGCACTTTTGAGACTTTGCCAATCAGCCCGCCCGCCGTCACAACCTTGTCACCGCGCCGCAGGGCTTCGACCATGGCTTTATGTTCTTTCAGCTTCTTTTGCTGCGGACGGATCAGCAAGAAATACATGATCGCAAAGATCAGGATCAACGGCGCGAACTGGCCAAGGGCGAATCCGGCACCGCCGCTACCGGCGGCTTGCGCAAATGCGGGTGTAATGAACATGGGCGTCCTCTTGCTTTGGGGTAAGGCCCATAGGCCCCACGGGATCGCGCCGGAACCTATAGGCGCGAGGGCGGCTTTGCAAGCGGGCGCGGGGCAAGCGGGGGCGGGCTTTTTTCACCGCCCCTGCGGGCCCGATCACCACCTTACAAACCAGCCCCGGCGCTTGCGCCAATCTGCCCCCCCCCCTTCCCAATCCCCATTTTCCCGCTAAGCTTGCAGCGATTGCCCCCAAACCCCTTTACGCCGAGGCCGATTTTGCAAACCCTACCCGAACGCGGCATCACCATCCCCCTCACCCCGCAAGAGGCCGGGGGGCTTGTGACCATGGCCGGCATCATTCTTGGCGCGGTCTTGATCGTGCTGATCTTGCCCAAAGCCGTGGCCCCCGGCCAAACCCCGCTCGACAAGATGCGCGCGGCCCTTGGCCTGACCGAGCTGCCCGAAGTCATCGTCCTATTGTCCACTGCCCTGTGGCTGACTGTCTTGCTGACCCTGTTGGGCGGCTTGCTTTGGACGATCTTTCAAGTCGCCGTGCAAGCACTTCCACAGCCCCGCAATGATTTATTGTCGCGCCTGCCACTTTTGACCCTCGCGGGCCTGACCGCCACATTGGGGGCCGTCATCGCCCTGCCCTTCACCCTGATCAAACGCCTGCACAGCGCCCGGCAGACCGATGCCACCGAGGAAGGCCTGATCACCGACCGTATCAATACCGCCGTGCTGGGGCTGGGGTCCGAAAAAACCGTGAAACGCCCGGTCTGCGACGCCA
>JBATTI010000597.1:0-4103 GCA_049670445.1 Albidovulum sp.
CTTGTCCCCGGTCACAGCCAGCACGTTCAACTCACCCGCCTCGACATAGGACACAAATTGGCCCGGCCATTGGATGGCCGCATCGATCCGTCCGGCCAAGAGCTCAATAGGGGCTTTGCCGTCGCCGTATGAGATGAAAGATACCTTGTCACCGATCCCCATCGCATCGAACAATGCAGCCGATGTCAGATGGGTGAAAGAGCCTTTACCCGAAATGCCGACTTTCAGTTTCTGGTCAGAAGCATTTGCCGCCGCCGCCAGATCAGCAAGATTGCTCCAACCGGCCGAGCTGTTTACGGCAAGTGCGGGGATTTCGGTCGAAACACGCGCGATTGGGGTGAAGGCTGTGAAATCAAATGGTATTTTTCCGGTGTGGTGCGATGTGCTGATGGAGTTTGAGTTCCACACAATGCTGTACCCGTCCGGCGCTGTGCCGACGACATGGGAATAGCCTACGGCACCACCGCCGCCGGTGCGGCTGACCGGAACAACCGGCTGCCCCAATTCTTCCGACATCAGTTCAGACAGCAATTGTGCAATCGTATTGGCCGTGCCGCCGAACAAGACCGTCATGTCGACGGGCTTTTCGGGGAATTCGGCCTGCGCTGCGCCCCCAAATGCGATAAGTGCCGATGACAACAAGGCCGCGACACCGTTTCTTATGGTTCGATTAAACTTCATGTCTTCCTCCCTAGATTTGTTTTTTCTCTTTGTAGTTTGGTTCAGGCGCGTGGGTTTCCTTTTCTTGCGGCCTCGGCGCGCGCTTCGCGGGCTGCTTGTGCAATAAGTTCGCGCCCGGGGGTGTGATCGCGCAGGGCTTTGAGGATTTTTTCGGGTGTCGCTGGCAGCGATTTGATCCGCACCCCGATGGCGTCATAGATTGCATTCATGATGGCGGGGGCTGTGGGTACCAAAGACGGCTCGCCAATTCCTTTGGCGCGCAGCGGGCTTTTGGGATCCGGGTCCTCAACGATGATGCAGTTGATTTGCGGAATATCCAGCGACGTGGGCAAGATGTATTTTGCAAAACCATGGGTGATCGCATGGCCTTTTTCGGTCTGGTAATCCTCCATCAGGGCTTGTCCCAGCCCTTGCACGACACCGCCTTCAATCTGGCCTTCGACGCCGCGCGGGTTTATTGCGCGGCCAACATCATGCGCAGCCCAGATGCCCAGAACCTGCACTTCGCCGGTCCAGGTATCGACCTCGACCTCGGCCACCTGGGTGCCGAACACATAGGCCTGCCATGGGCTGCCCGATCCATCGACAGGATCAAGCCCGGTGCCATGTGCGGTGAAGGACGCGGCACCTACCGGAACAACGCCGCGCTTTTTGCAGGTTGCCACCGCATCAGACATCGACATGCGCAAATTGGTTTCGAGCGCCCAGATCTCTCCGTCGAAGGCCCGCAGGCATTCGAGCGGAACGTCCCAGTGATCGGCGATTTGTTCAAACAGCGTTTTTTGTGCTTCGCGCGACGCCAAGGCGACCGAGTTTCCGATCATGTAGGTTTGGCGGGTTGCCCCGGCATGGGCGGCTTCGGGCGAACGGGCGGTGTCATTGTCGCCGATGGTCACATCTTGCGGTTTGATGCCCAGTTCATCGGCGGCGATCTGCGCCAGAACGGTCAAGATGCCTTCGCCGATTTCGGTGACGCCGGTCACCACTTTAGCGGTGCCGCCGTCATCCAGTTCGGCCCAGGCACCGGCCCGGTCGATGGTTGCAGTGCGTGCAATTCCGTACCAGCTTGCCGCCATGCCGCGACCGCGTTTCATCCTGCTCATGACGCAATCCTTTCTGCATCGCTGCCGCCTTTGGTGTCGGCTTTGATCCGCGCGCCCAAGGTGCAAGGTTTGCGCGTATCGGGGCCGTTCAGATCGCGGCGTTCTTGGCCGCGCACTTTCGGCGCGCCAGTTTCCCAACGCGATGCCTGTTCGGCCGCCTCAAGCACCCGGTCAAGCGAGGCGGTTTCAAGCCGCTGTTGCGTGTGGGTTTTCGCGCCGATCTTCATCATGTTGATGCGGCGGATCTCAAACGGGTCCATGTCCAGCGCCTCGGCGGCCATGTCCATCATGCTTTCGGTCGCAAATTGCGCTTGCATGCCACCAAATGTGCGGAAGGCCCCCGAGGGCGTGTTGTTGGTATAAACGGCGGTGGTATCGACCTTGAGGTTTTCGACCTCATAAGGGCCGCAAGACAAGATCGCGGCCTTGCGCATCACGCCTTCGCTTGACATCCCGTAGGCGCCGCCGTCCGACAGCATGCTGAATTCAATTGCGGTGATCCGGCCGTTCCACGTAAGCCCCATCTTGTAATGGACCCGCGAAGGGTGACGCTTGGCCGAAGCTATCAGGCTTTCTTCGCGGGTGAAGTTGAGTTGCACGGGGCGGTGCGTCTTCATCGCGACCAAGGCCAGCATACCTTGATAGATCATGTCTTCCTTGCCGCCGAAGCCACCGCCAACCGGGCTCATGATAAAGCGCACTTTGTTGATCGGCTTAGCGATGATCTCGGCCAGCATATGGCGGTGGTGGGTAATGTTTTGCGAGGGTGAGATTACCACGACCACATCGTCAGGATCGACATAGGCAATCCCTGCTTCAGGCTCAAGATAGGCGTGTTCGACCTGCTGGGTGCTGAAATCATCCTCAAGGATCAGATCGGCGGCGGCAAAGCCTGCATCGATGTCTCCCTTGCGGATCGGGATGTGTTTGACAAGATTGCCCGGTGCGTAGTCATGGATCACCGGCGCGCCAGCCTGCAAAGCCTCTTCGGGGTCAAAAAGGCCGTGCAGCTCTTCATATTCGACCTTGATTTTTGACAAGGCGCGGCGCGCGGTCAAATGGTCTTCGGCGGCAACGGCGGCAACGGCTTCGCCCACATGGCGGACCTTGCCGCGCGCCATGATCGGCTGGTCATGCACGAAGACGCCGAACCCATCCTTGCCAGGCACGTCATCGGCGGTGATCACACAAACCACGCCCTCCATCGCCTCGGCCGCGCTAGTGTCGATGGACAAGATCCGCGCATGGGCATGAGGCGAGCGAAGCACCTGCATTTGCAACATATCGGGCATTTTCATATCGGCCGCATATTTCAGCCGCCCCGAAACCTTCGACGGCGCATCCAATCGGCGCACATTCGCACCGATATAGCTTTCCCCGACCGCGTCTTCCTCCAGCACCGTTTCGGGCATATCGCCTGCGATGACGGCGCGGGCCATCTCTACCGCCTCGAAAATCTTGGTGTAGCCGGTGCAGCGGCAGATATTGCCGCCAAGGCGTTCCTTGATTTCTTCGATATCCGCGTCGGGGTTGTGGCGCAGCGCGGATGTTGCCGCCATCACCATGCCAGGGATGCAATAGCCGCACTGGCTTGCGCCGGTCTTGTGAAAGGCGCGTTGCATCGGGGTGAGGTCGCCGGGTACCGCAAGCCCTTCGATCGTCTCGATCTTGGTGCCGGACGCCTTGGCAACCGGCATCAGGCAAGATTTGACCAGCTTGCCATCGACAAACACGCTGCACGTCCCGCATTCACCGGCCCCGCAGCCTTCCTTGGTGCCTGTCAGGTTCAGCTCGTCGCGCAAAAAATCCAGCAAACGCCTATGCGGATCGGTCTCGCGGGAAATTTTACGGCCATTCACTTCGGCCTCAATTTTCAGCTTAGACATGGGCCTGTTCCTTCGCATCTTCGAATTTCGCGTCAATGTCGGGCTGGTTGGCAAGGGCATCTTCCAGCGCCGCACGGACAAAATTGACGACAACGTCGCGGCGGTACTCTTGCCTGCTGCGCGAGGCGACGACCTCGGCGGCACTGCGCGACACCCGGTTGATCAACGCATGTGAGATGCGCGCGCCGCGCAGCGCGCTTTCGGCCTCGCGCAGGCGCATCGGGCGTGGGCCGACACCACCAAGCGCAAGCCGAACATCTTCGAACACGCGCCCGTCGCGATCTGTCTTGACCAATGCCGCACAACAGGCGACCGAGATCACCAGTGACCGGCGCTGCCCGACCTTTTGGAAAGAGCCGCCGTAGCCGTTCAAAGCATCCACGATGACCGCTGTGGCAATTTCGTCTTGGGCGATCTGGGTGCGTCCCGGTCC
>JBATTI010000598.1:0-5729 GCA_049670445.1 Albidovulum sp.
GGGGCGCGGCCCGGTATGCCGCACCGGCAGCGCCTTGACCAAACCGCCAAGCCTGGCCAGATCCTTGGGCAAAGGCCGCCCCCATTCATGCAAAATCGCAAGCTTGGCCGCATCCAGCCCCGCCGCCTTGCGCAAAGAGTTGCTTTGGCTGTCTCCCGCCCGTGCTTGCCCAAGCCGCGCGGCTATTTCCTTGGCAGAGCGGCCCGGCGCAAGGTCCAGCCAAAGCGCGGCGCCATCGCGGACCTCGGCACTCATGGCGTAAACACCGCTCCCCTCAAGCCCGCGGGCCGAGATGACGCATTCACCCAAAATCCGGGTTTTGGGCGTGAATAGAGCCACATTTTTCAGCGGCTGCCCGAATTGCTCGGTCATTTTGGGGGACCATTCCACCCCCAGCCCCATATTCGCTGGCCGGAATGGCGCGACCGTCACACCCCGCGCGGCCAGCCACGGAACCCAGGCCCCATCCGACCCCAGACGCGCCCAGCTGGCACCGCCCAGCGCCAGCACTGTGACATCCGCCGCAACCAGCTTTTCGCCCTCGGGCGTGTCGAACAAAAAGCCATCTGGCGCAAACCCCCGCCACCGCCAGCGGGTCCGCAATTCAACCCCGGCCTCCCCCAAACGCCCCAGCCAGGCCCGCAGCAACGGCGAGGCTTTCATGCCTTTGGGAAACACCCGCCCGCTTGACCCGGTAAACACCTCCTGGCCCAGATCGCGCGCCCAGCCCTGAACCGCCTCTGGCCCGAATTTTGCGACAATTCCGCCAAGCCAACCGGCGCTGATCTGCCCGCAAAACGCCGCCAAAGCCTCATCCATGGTCAGGTTCAGCCCGGATTTGCCCGCCATCAGAAACTTGCGGCCGGCACTTGGGCGGCCCTCTGCCACCACCACCGCCACACCGGCCCCGGCCAGCACTTCTGCCGCCATCAGCCCGGCAGGCCCCGCCCCGATGATCAGCGCGCGCGGTCGTTCCGGCGCGGTCAAACGCCCTTACCCCGGCTGTCGCGCATTTCAATGACCCGGTGCGGATAGGGGATCTCTATCCCGGCATCTTTCAACGCATTCCACACAGCGAACAACACATGGCTCGCGTATTTATTGCGCCCGTCATCAATGCCGTTCACCCAATATTCCACCCCAAAATCAATGCCGCTTTCGCCAAACCCCTTCAGCTCGCAATCCGCCTTTTCGGGGTGGGTCAGCACGAAGGGCAATGCCTCAACCGCCTTCACGATAATCGCCGGCACCTTGTTGATATCGGTGTCATAGCTGACCGAAAACGCCACCTCATAACGGTTCGCACTGCCCTGATCGGAATAATTCACCACCCGCGTGGTGATGAAATGTTCGTTCGGCACCACGATCCAGCGGCCATCGAAGGTTTCCAGAATGCAGGCCCGCGCGGTCATTTTGACAATCGTGCCCGCCTCACCGCCATCAAGTTCAACGTAATCGCCAACCGTGGTCTGCCCCTCGACCAGCAAGATGATCCCGCTGATGAAATTCGCCGCGATCTGTTGCAGCCCAAGCCCGATCCCAACACCCAAAGCACCGCCCAGAACCGCGATGGTGGTCAGATCGATCCCCATGATGTTCATCAACAACAAGAAGGCCGCGCCAAAGATCACGACTTCCGCCGCCTTGGTCGCCAATTCCCTTGTGGCCGGGCGCAGGGCTTCTTGCGATTTGATGTAATCCGCACTTTGCCGGTTCGACCAGCCGCCAAGCCAGAACAAAAGACTGCCCGCAATCGCGCCACGGAACAGCGCCATCATCGAAAAGCGGATATTGCCCAGCTCGATCATCAGGCTTTCAAGCCATGTGCTGACCTCTTGGGTCAGGCCAAGCGCATAGATCGCGGCCACCGGAAGCAGCACATAGCGCCCCAAAAGCTTCAAGAACGGCTCGCGCAGGATGCGGGTCACCAGCACCTTTGCCGCAAGCAACAAGAACACCCGCTTGCCAAAGGCAATCACCGCCCCCGAACCAAAAACCGACCGGGTCACGCTTTCGCCCATTGCGGTAAAGCCGTATGCCAAAAGCGGCAGCAAAAGCGGCATGAACCGCAAAACGAAGCGCCGCAAAACCGCGAACATCCCGGTCGATCCCGTGGGCGGCGCCACAAAGACCGCGATCCTTGCGCCAAGTTTGCGCGCCACGATGACGGCGATGCCCCAAGACACCAGCAAAAGCGCGAATTGCGACCATGCGGCTGGTGAGTTTGCCCAATCCAGCGCCAATTCCCAGCCCTGCATCAAATAGCCCAGGGCCTTGGTTACGATCTCTGGCTGGTTTTCCATTATCTTGACCCTTGGTTTGTGCCGCACATCCGTTTTATCGCGGCCAGATGCTCGGGCGTCGCGGCCAGCGTATCGGCAGCCAAGCCGCGGGCGGTGTCAATAAGGCTCTGTTCCGGCACAATCCGGTCAATCAGGCCCCAAGTCTGGGCCTCTGCGGCCTCTATCTTTTGACCGCCCATCAAGATCATCTTGGCCCGCGCCGGGCCGATCAGGGCCGCCAGACGCGCCGGGTCCGATGGCTGCGGCAAAAAGCCAAGCTTCATCACCGGGTAAAAGAATTTGGCCCCCGGCACCGCAAGCCGGATATCGCAAGCCAAAGCCATGCCAAAGGCACCGCCCGCCAAAGTGCCGTTCAGGGCGGCAATCGTCAGGCAAGGCAGGTTGGCAAGCTGGTTCGAAAGCTGCTCCCACACCGGATCAACCGCCAAACCGGCCCGCGCCTCATCCAGATCGGCCCCGGCAGAAAACACCCGGCCCTCGCCGGTCAGGATCAAGGCCTTCACATTTTCGACAGCCGCCGCCTTGGCCAATGCGGCCAATTCACCCAACATGGCCCCGGTCAAAGAGTTTGCCTTTTCGGGCCGCGCCAGCGTTATCACCCACAAATCACGCTGTTTTTCCGTCTTTATCATTGCCACCGCGCCACAAATTTGCCCCGTTCCCACGTATAAACACTGCTCAAGTCTTGAATTCCAGCATAGACCTGAGCTTGACGTTCAGGCAATGCAGGCAGAGTCTGAGAAAAACCGACCAAAACGCGAAAGGCCCAGCATGAAATCCCTATACCCCCTCTCCGCAAGCACGGTTATTGCCGCATTGTTTTGCGCATCGGCCGCCCATGCCGATCTGACGGCAGAACAGGTCTGGCAAAGCTGGGTCGATTACTATTCGGACGCCGGTCAATCCGTAACGGCGGGATCGACCGAAAGACAGGGCGACACCCTCGTTATTACCGATATGAAATTTGTGGCCGACATGCCGGACACAAAGTCAGAAGGCTCAATCTCGGAAATCCGCCTGACCGAAACCGGCGATGGGTCGGTTGATGTGACACTCCCCCGTGAAATTCCGATTTCCGTTCACGCAACGCCAAGCCTGGGGGAGCCTAGCGATGTCAGCATGGTCTTCACCCAGACCGACCTCAAGATGAATTTCAGCGGCAGCGTTGAGAACATGAATATGGTCTATTCCGCCCCCGAATTCGGCCTTTCCCTGGATCAGCTTTCCGTCGAAGGCGCGCCTGCCCCGTTCAAGATGAAGCTGACGTTCAAGGGCAATTCCGGCACGTCAACGATGCAAGATGCAGATAGCCGCAATGTTACCTCAGACATGAAATCCGAAGCGGTCGATCTGGCAATGACCGCCGCCGATCCGCAAGGGACGGGCACGTTCAACATGACCGGCCAGTTCAACGGCCTTTCCGGGACCACGACGATGGTCATGCCGGGCGGTGTAGACATGTCCGATATGAACGCCGCCATGAAGGCGGGCATGCTGATAGATGGTACCTTCGCCTATATGGACGGCACATCCCACATCGAGGCCGAAGGGCCGGATGGCGATTTTGCCGCAGATTCCATCGCAGCAGGCGGCAGTCTGGCGTTCAAAATGTCGCAAGACGGCATTGAATACGGCGGCGAAAGTGGTGCGACGACGATGAAGCTTTCCGGCGCCGCAATGCCCTTCCCGTTCGAGGCGGCAATCGCCAATTCGGCCTTCAAGATCGCCATGCCGGTGTCGAAATCGGAAACCCCCGTACCTGCGTCGGTTCTGATCAAGCTTGTCGATTTAAGCATTTCGGACACGTTGTGGGGCATGTTCGACCCGACAGCCCAACTGCCGCGCGACCCTGCGACACTGGTCATTGACATCACCGGCGCCATGCGGCCGCTGATTGATCTGTTCGACCCCGCCCAGACCGAAGCGCTGGCGAAGGAAGGCGCAAAAGCCTCACCATTTGAAGTGACCGCGGCAAAGATCAATGCTGTGCAACTCAAGGTCGCGGGCGCAGAGCTGACAGGGGACGGCGATGTCACCTTTGACAATTCGGCCGAAACGCCAATGCCGGTGGGCGAGGTTAACCTGAACCTGACCGGTGCCAATGCGCTGATGGACAAACTTGTCGCCATGGGCCTTGTGCCCCAGGATCAGGTCATGGGTGCCCGCATGATGCTTGGCCTTTTCGCAACGCCAACCGGTGACGATGCCCTGTCTTCCAAGATCGAGTTCAAGGACGGCGGCAGCATCTTTGCCAACGGTCAGCAAATTCAGTAAGACCAAAACCCGCTAAAACAGGGCCGTTCGGGTGATCCGGGCGGCCCTTTTGCTTGGCAAATCCTCAACCAGTGACTAGGTGCGGTGCTAGCACAAGAAACAACAGGACCGATAATGGCCGATAAGCTCGACTCCCTGACCGCCGCCTTGCTTGACGCCGCCAAAAAGGCGGGCGCTACGGCGGCCGATGCCATGGCCGTTGACGGCACCGCGATTTCGGTCGATGTGCGCCAGAACCGGCTGGAACAGGCCGAACGTGCCGAAGGGGTCGAGATTGGCCTGCGGGTCTTGATTGGCCAGCGCCAGGCCAGCGTTTCGGCCTCTGACATATCGGCGCGCACCATCGCTGATATGGCCGAACGCGCCGTGGCCATGGCCCGCGAAGCCCCGGCTGACGACGGCGTAGGCCTTGCCGAACCCGACCAGCTTGCAACATCATGGGACGCGGCAGCCCTTGAACTTTCTGACCCATCCGCCGAACCCGACGCCGCCGCCCTAAAGGCAGATGCCCGCCGCGCCGAGGCCGCCGCACTTGGCGTCACCGGCATCTCTCAGGTTGACAGCGCATCGGCCTCTTACGCCCGCCGCCGCATCCATATCGCCATGTCGAACGGCTTTTGCGGCGGCTACAGCCGCAGCTCGCGGTCGATATCGGCAGTCGCAATCACCGGCGAGGGCCTGCAGATGGAGCGTGACTGGGCCGCCGAATCCCGCGTTTTTCAGGCAGATCTGCCGCCCGCGGAAGATATCGGCCTGCTTGCCGCCGAACGCACTCTGGCCCGTGCGGGCGCGCGTCAGCCCAAAACCGGCGCCTATCCGGTGATCTTTGATGAACGTATCGCCTCGGGCCTTGTTGGTCACATCCTGTCGGCGGTGAATGGCGGCGCCATCGTGCGCGGCGCCTCGTGGCTGCGCGATGCTTTGGGCACGCAGATCCTGCCCAAGGGTCTTTCGATTTATGAAGACCCGCACCGCCCGCGCCTGTCGGGGTCGCGCCCCTTTGATGCCGAAGGTCTGGCAACCAAGCCACGCCATATCGTCGAAGACGGCGTGCTGAAGGGCTGGACGCTTGATCTGACCACCGCCCGCCGCCTTGGCCTGGCCTCTACGGCATCGGCTGTGCGCGGCACCTCGGGGCCGCCCTCGCCCAGC
>JBATTI010000599.1:0-4017 GCA_049670445.1 Albidovulum sp.
CCAGCCACCGCGCCGCCGCCGCGTTGACTTCTTCGACGATGCCCGAAGGATCAATCGCCAGCACCGGAACCGGAATCGCCGCAACCAGCCCTTCGAGCATCTTCAGGCGGTCTTGCAACGCCGCCTCGCGGCGTCGGTGTTTGGCCACGTTGCGCACGGTGCCGAACATACGGAGCAGCATTCCGTCAACGATATGCGCACGCACGTCATTCTCAACATAGATTTCCATACCGTCATATCGACGGTCAAGCGCCGGGGCGGCATCGACCTCAAACCCATTGGCGATCAGATTGCGGATGAAATCCTCGTTTTGCCGGTTGCGCGGAAAAATCTCATGCACCGGGCGGGCGTTCATATCCGCACCGGCCGGCAGGTGATAAAGCCGCGCCATGGCCTGATTGCAGTGTCGCCAGACCGGATCGTTTTCGAAAATTTGCCGCTCGACTTCGGCATCGGGCGTGGCCAGATCAACCGGCAATCCGAATTCCATACACCAGCAGGCATCATTTGAGGCCGCCAGCATCCCGGACAATACGGCCAATTCTGTATCGCTCGCGGCATCAAGCACGTTGGGTTCCGTTCGAAGTGTCTTGGCGGGTTCTGCGTTCATCCTGAGAGAGTGCAAATTTTCATCACATGATGCAATAATTAATTTGTACGCCGAAGCACCCTGATTTTTATATAGGTCGCCTTCGAAAAAACGCTGCATTTTTGACATACCTTGCGGCCCGTGGGTTCGCGCCAAAATTGTGATGCAGGTTTCGCGAAGGGGAGGGCCGATGGGATACCCCGCCATCAAGGCCAGTAAGTGGCCGCCCGCGCGTCGGACAACAACACAGCACAAAACGCGATGCGGTTCGCCGCCATTCAGCTGTCGGCGATGAAATTCGGTGACCGGTGCGCGAAGGTTCGGGCATTGCTGGCCGTGCGCCAGCGCCTATTCCATGAAATAGCTTGTAATGCGCCCGACACCTTTAACGTCATGGGTGCGGCTTTCGATCTTTGTCCGGGCTGGCCCAAGTGCGCTTAGCATGGCTTCGGATATCTGTATCCTGCCCTCGGCGCCCGTCGATTCCAGGCGGCTTGCCAGGTTCACCGTATCCCCCCAGACGTCGTAGACGAACCGCCTGCGGCCGATCAGCCCCGCGATCACCGGCCCGGTATGGATGCCAATGCGCAGGCGCATGCCATGTGCTGCATCATTGGTTGTGCGAATAAGCTGACGCGCAAAATCCATGGCCGCCTGCGCGTGATCGGGGCGTGGATGTGGGACGCCCGACGCGACCATATAGGCATCCCCGATGGTTTTGATTTTCTCAACACCGCAACGGTCCGCTATCGTGTCGAAGGATTCAAACAAGGCGGCCAATTCGCGGACCAAGGCAACCGGTTCTGTTCGTGCAACCATCGGCGTGAAGCCCACTATGTCTGCAAAAACGATACTCGCGGCGTCGAAGCGATCGACGATCTCCACTTCGCCGTTGTTCAGCCGAGATATGACCGGCGATGGAAGTACAGCGCACAGCAGCGCATTCGCCTTTTGTTTTTCATGTTCGATCTGAGACAGGTAGTCTTTCTCTCGTGCGCGCCAGCGGCTGCGTTCCAGACAGGCATTGGTACGCGCGTGCAAAAGCACCGGATCAATGGGTTTGGGAAGGTAGTCATCCGCACCCGCAGAGATGCATGCGGCAATAGCCTCGGTTTCCGTTAGCCCCGACACCATGACAACAGCCATGTCGCGCCACCGTAGATCGCCCTTGATCCGGGTCAATAATTCGATCCCGTTTGCGCCGGGCATCAAGATATCGACAAGAGCCAGATCAAAATGAGTTGTTTCAAGCAATTCCAGTGCGGCCTTTACGGAATCCGTTGACCGAACCAGATGGCCATGGCGTTCAAGCTGCCGGATCAACACATCGCGGTTGGCCTGTTCATCATCGACCACCAAAATCCGACCGGTTTCATCCTGGCGCAAAGCCTCGGCCGATTTGAGAATGGCGGCCAGATCGATTGCCATGGCGTCGTCCTCACGATCGCTCCAATCCTCAACCTTTTCGATTTCGGACAAAAGTGTGCGCGCGGCCCGAAGCACCGTTTCGATGTCTGCGTGGACCGATGCGGACAGGTCTTCGGCGAAATCCTCCATCACCAACTCGGAATATCCGATAATGGCATTGATTGGCGTCCGCAGATCGTGGCGCAAACGTGCGGCAGAAGTCTCGGTCTGGTTCAGGTCAACATCATGGCGTTGAAGCGCATAGATGAATGACGTCAGCTTTTTCGCGGCGGCCAGGACTTTCTCAAGATCATCAATCGCCTCGGGTGGGGCTGTGTCGGCCGCTTCTTCCAACAAGAGCTGCTGGGTTCCGAGCAGAGCTTCGGCAGGACTTGCCAATCGTTGAGCGATGCGCGCGGCCATCATCAACCGTTTGCCGCTGTCCTGGGGCGCACTGGTCATCAGCGGTCAAGCAATTTTGCTATTTTCTCTAACAGGCCGGGCAGTTCAATCGGCTTGGTGTAAAAGTCGTCACAGCCGGCTTCCAATGCTTTGGTGCGGTCACTGTCCATCGCATGCGCTGTCAACGCGATCACCGGAATCTCGGCGGTGCTTTCATGCGCTTTCAATGTCCGGGTGGCATCCCATCCGTCCATGATGGGCAGGCTCATGTCCATAAGAATCAAATCCGGTTTTTCGGATTTCGCCGCATCCACGCCAGCCTTGCCGTCACGCGCAGAAACGATGTCGAACCCTTTGCGCATCAAGCGACGCGACAGCATATCTAGGTTCATGTCATTGTCTTCAACGATAAGGATTTTGGGCATTTGGTATTCTTTCTTTGCTGGCGCTAGACTGCAACATGGCGGCGCAATGCCGCAAGAAGATCAGAACGCCCTGACTGGCCTTTTCGGACGACACTTTCGGCGTTGGTTTGCAGCCAGTCGAGTTCGTCTTTGGACAGGTCTTTCGATGTAGCGACGATGATCGGCAGGTCGCGAAGGTCATCGCGTTTGTGAATTTCCCGCAACACTTCAAAGCCGTTCAGATTTGGCATCATCAAATCAAGGATCAACAGTGTGGGGCGTTTTTCCGTCAGCTGCTTAAGACCCTGTTCGCCGTCCGAGGCTTCCCGAACACTCCAGCCCTCGCGCGTTAAGATCCGGCGAAACAGATTTCGTGTCACAACGTCATCATCCACGACAAGCACGTCACGCCCGCTGTCGCCCGCAATGTCATTAAGCATTGCGATCAGACGTGCCGCCTCGATCGGTTTCGTCAGATGATCGACCGCGCCAAAGGCAAGGCCCATTTCCCGGTCGGCGACTTCGGTCACCATAATCACCGGAATGTCGCAAATCTCTGGATCGGATTTGATTTCCCGAAGAACCGACCATCCGTCGCGTTCAGGCATCAATACATCCAGCAGCACGGCATCGGGCCGCGCGGATCGCAAGATCTTCATCCCCTGTTCTGCAGTGCCCGCTGACATGTGCGCATAGCCTTCTTCGCGCAAAATACGCTCCAAAATGCTGCGGTCGCGGGAATCATCGTCGATGATCAGCAATCGCCCCATACGGGCCCTCGCATCCGATCGGACGGCATTGGTTGCAAGGTTTTGTGGTGCGGCAGGAATTTTCTTGGGAATTGTGAACACAAATGTCGACCCCGCCCCCGGCGCAGTTTCAACGGTTATCGTTCCATCCATCATTTTTATGAACTGTTGGGTGATGGCGAGCCCTAATCCGGTTCCGCCGTAGTCACGTGTGGTCGATGCATCCGCTTGGACGAAGGCCTGAAAAAGCTTGCTCTTTTGTGCCTCGGTCATGCCAATACCGTTATCGCGGACGGCGAAGGAATAATGATCCTGATCCTTCCGCGTGTCATGCGTCACCGAAAGCTCGATCACGCCATCGGTGGTGAATTTCGCCGCACTCGATAACAAATTGAACAGGTTCTGGCGCAGTTTGGTCTTGTCGGTTTCAATCTCTTCTTCGCCAAGATCGCAATTGACCACCAGC
>JBATTI010000600.1:0-3990 GCA_049670445.1 Albidovulum sp.
GAAATCGAAGCGGCGGCCTATGAGCTGCTGACGCGAAATGGCTATGACGCCATGTCGATGCTGGGCGTTGCCAAGGCGGCGCATGCCTCTAACGAGACGCTTTATCGCTGGTATGGCGACAAGCAGGGCCTGTTTCGCGCGATGATCGCGGCCAATGCGGATCTGGTGCGTGACCATCTTGATGCGGCTTTGCCTGAGGGGCGGCAGACCGATCCGTTGGCGGTGTTGCGGCAGCTTTGCCCGGTACTGCTGGGCATGCTGGTGGGCGGGCGGGCGGTGGCACTTAACCGGGCGGCGGCGGCGGATGCATCGGGTGCGTTGGGGGCGGCCCTTGCCGAGGCCGGGCGCGCCGAGATCGCACCACGGATCACGCGGCTGATTGCAAGCGCGATCGAGGCGGGGACGCTGCAAGCAAGCTCTGCCCCCGAAGCGGCCGAATGGCTGCTGGGGCTGTTGATCGGCGATTGGCAGATCCGCCGGGTGACGGGGGCCATGACCGAGCCAAGCGCGGATCAGATCGCAAAGCGGGCAGAACAGGCCTGGGCCGGGTTTTGTCATCTGTGCAAGGCAGACCACGCAGCCTAACAGCGTTCGCCCCGTTAACCTATTGAAAACGCTTTTGTTCTTGACTTTGCGAACGCTCCGGCGTATACCTTCGGACATGCTAGAAGAAGTGGACGAGCGGCGGTGGGGCAACCCTTTCGCCGCTTTTCTGTTTCTCTTGTGCGGATAGGCATGAGAGGCGGGCGCAGGAATTAATGACAACAAGGCTTTCGGCTGAAGAGCCAGTTTCGGAATCACCGATTTCGAAAGCAGAGACGGTTTACCGGCAAGCGGCGGATGAGGTGTTCGCCGCGATCCAGAAGATCAGTTCAGGGGATTGGGACGCGAAAGGCACGACGCAGACCCTAACGGAGATGCGCAAGTTCCTTTTGCTGGTCCTTGAGGAAAGGACGAAACTTGCCAAACTCAGCGATAAAGAAGGGGGGGCGGCGAACAGCTATGCCCTCGACTTCGATGCAGCCCGGATTGAAATCGGCCGCCGCCTGGCTTGCCTCCGCGACGCCGGGGGTGGCTGAGGAATTTCTGGAAGGGCTGTCGGATGAGGCGCTTATGGCGCTGCCCTGGTTATTCGAATTTTGGGCATTACCGCATCAGATGGCGCCAGAGGGGGCGTGGAAGACCTGGGTGATCATGGGCGGGCGCGGCGCGGGCAAGACCCGCGCTGGCGCCGAATGGGTC
Organism: Albidovulum sp.; assembly: GCA_049670445.1. Taxonomy (GTDB): domain Bacteria; phylum Pseudomonadota; class Alphaproteobacteria; order Rhodobacterales; family Rhodobacteraceae; genus TMP-24. Next base: position 1,243 of record JBATTI010000600.1, read on the forward strand.
AGATCGCAGGTTGAGGGGGCGCGGCCCATGGATATGGGGCAGGCGCGGCGGGTAGCGCTTGTTGGTGAGACGGTCGATCAGGTGCGTGAGGTGATGATTTTCGGCGAAAGCGGCATTCTTGCCTGCTCGCCCAACGACCGCAAGCCGGAATGGGAGGCCGGGCGCAAGCAGTTGGTCTGGCCCAATGGCGCCGTGGCGCAGGTCTTTTCGGCGCATGACCCTGAACGCCTGCGGGGGCCGCAGTTTGATGCGGCCTGGGTGGATGAGCTGGCCAAGTGGAAGCGCGGGCAAGACACATGGGATATGCTGCAATTCGCTTTGCGGTTGGGGCAGCATCCACGCCAGGTGGTGACCACCACGCCGAAGAATGTTGATGTCCTGAAAGCGATCTTGAAGAACCCTTCAACGGTCGTGACCCATGCGCCGACCGAGGCCAACAAGGCCTATCTTGCGGCCTCGTTCCTGGAAGAGGTCAAGGCGCGCTATGCGGGCACACGGCTTGGCAGGCAAGAACTTGACGGGATCTTGCTGGAAGATGTCGAAGGTGCCTTGTGGACCAGTGCGATGCTGGAAGGGTGCAGGCAAGCGCCGCCCGAGAAATTCAGCCGCGTGGTGGTTGCGGTTGACCCGTCTGTTGCGGGCAAAGAGGGATCGGATGAATGCGGGATCGTGGTTGTGGGCGCGGTCACCGAAGGGCCGCCGCAAGACTGGCGCGCCTGGGTCCTGGAAGATGCGACGGTGGCAGGGGCGACGTCACGCCAATGGGCCGAAGCCGCCGTGGCGGCGATGAAACGCCACCATGCCGACAAGATGGTGGCCGAGGTCAACCAAGGCGGTGCTTTGGTTGAGGATGTGGTGCGGATGGTCGATCCCTTGGTGTCTTTGCGAAAGGTATCGGCGACGGTCGGAAAATCGGCGCGCGCCGAGCCGGTGGCCGCCTTGTACGAGCAAGGCCGGGTGCATCATCTGCGCGGGCTGGGGCCGCTGGAGGATCAGATGTGCAAGATGTCGCGCATCGGTTTTCAGGGCAAGGGCAGCCCGGACAGGGTTGATGCTTTGGTCTGGGCGATCACCGAGTTGATGATTGGCCCGGCCGGTGACTGGAGCAACCCAAGGGTGCGTGGTTTCTAAGCGCCAAACACGCGGCGCGGCTTGACGCCTTTGGCAAGACTATTTGGGCCGAGACGAAAACCACAGACGGTTTTCAATGGTCACGCAGAATATGGAGAATGGGATGGCTTGGAATTTTTTCCGGCGCGCAGAGGTCGTGCCCGAGGTGAAGGCATCGGCCACGGGCCGGGTAGTGGCCTGGGGATCCTCGGGGCGGGTGGCATGGAGCCCGCGGGATGCGGTGAGCCTGACCAAAACCGGGTTTTCGGGCAATCCGGTGGGGTTTCGGGCGGTCAAGCTGATTGCCGAGGCGGCGGCCAGCCCTTGGGTGCCGCAGTCGAAGCCGATCTGGTTCACCGAATTTGGTTGTGCAGCCATCGACAAGGGCACCAATGAGCCCAATAAATTCCTTGATCCGAAATCCTCTGAATCGGTTCTGCCGCGCTATTCAAACGGGCGCCGCGATGATCTGATCCAGATGCAATATCTGCGTGCGATGATCGACTATTGGGGCGACGGGGCCAATAACCCGACCTCGCCTGCCTATGGCGGGCCGATGGTCGATATGACCCGAGCCCATGTCTGGGCATGGGATGCGCGGCCTTTCCCGCAGTTTCCGGGCAACCAGACGCTGTGGTCTGATGGTGACAATTATGCGCGGGGCCATTGGATCAGCGGGCGCACAACGGCGCAACCGCTGTCCAGTGTGGTCGCGGAGATCTGCGCGCGCGCCGGGATGGTCGATTTCGACGTGTCGGGCCTTTACGGGCTTGTGCGCGGCTATCTGGTTGCCGACAACGGATCGGCGCGCACAGCGTTGCAACCTTTGATGCTGGCTTATGGCTTCGAGGCGCTGGAGCGCGACGGGCTTTTGGTCTTTCGGATGCGCGACGGGCGTGTGGATGCTGATGTCAGTGCCGATGATCTGGCGGTCGGAGAGGAGACGGCGGGGTTCGTTGAAACCGTGCGCGCGATGGAGGCGGATGTCGCCGGTCGGGTGCGGTTGAATTTCGTCGAAGCAGAGGGCGATTATGAGACCCGCGCGGTCGAGGCAATTTTCCCTGACGAAGAAACCGTCGTGATATCGCAATCCGAGCTGGCGCTGTCACTGACCCGCGCTGAAGGGCAACGGGTCGCAGAACGCTGGCTGACCGAAGCGCGCGTCGCCCGCGATGGCGCGCGGTTCACCTTGCCGCCGTCACTGGGCCATCTTGGTGCTGGCGATGTGGTGCGATTGGCGGCGGGGCCACAGCATTCCTACCGGATTGACCGGGTCGAACAGGCCGGTGCGATCGCGGTTGAGGCAGTGCGCGTGGAGCCGGGGGTTTTCGAGCCGTCCGACGAGGCGGAAGAACGTATCACGCCGCGCAGTTTTGCAGCGCCCGTGCCGGTCCATTCGGTCTTTCTTGATTTGCCGCTGATGAGTGGCCAAGAGGTACCGCATCAACCGCATCTGGCGGCCACGGCAACGCCATGGCCCGGAAGTGTTGCGGTGTTTTCGTCGGATCAGGATGCGGGTTATGTGCTCAGCCGCCTGCTTCCGGCCAGTGCGGTTATCGGCCAGACCCTGTCCACCTTGGATGCGGCACGGCACGGGCTTTGGGACCGGGGGCAGCCGCTTCGGGTGCAGGTCAGCGG
>JBATTI010000601.1:0-2725 GCA_049670445.1 Albidovulum sp.
CCGAAATCCGCGAGGTTGCCGGTGCGGTGATGGTGACGGCAAACGCGGTTGCGCCACAGCGCCTTGCCTTGCGCGATGGCACCATTGCCGCTTTGAACCCTGCCCCGGCTGATCCTGATTTTCTGGCCGGGCGCAACTGCCTTTTGGGGCTGCGGTATGTTGAAACCCCGCAAACCATTGTCGACTGGCTTGGCTGGCATGTCCGCAATCACGGTGCCAATGGTGCGGTGATCATCAATCGCGCAGAGCCAAGTGAAGGGTTCGCCCAAGGCCTGCAGACCGCGCTTGCAAATGCCAAACGGCTGGCAGGCTTTGATCTGCGCGTGGTCTTGCTTGAAAGCCCTGTGCCGCTTGGCAAGCCCGGTCTTGGCCCCGAAAGCCATCCGTTTCTGGCCCCCGATGCGCCGGGCAAGGACCGCATGGCGCAACCCGCGCCCGATCCGTGGCTGGCCCCCTTGGGCGAGCCGTTGATTTTCGAGATTGCCAAATGGCGGTTCTTGACCAAGGCGCGCGCGGTTCTGACGCTTGAATGCTGCGATATTTTATGCCCGCGCGATGGCCAGATCGGGGCCTTTGATCTTTGCGCCAATGCCGAAGGCGGGGTAGCCCTGTTGGTTGGGCGGCGCATCTATCCATGGCGGGTGCGCAAACATGGCCTTGTGGGGTTTGGCGACCATATCTGCCGCCAGTTCGACAGCCGCCGGGGCATCGCACGGTGGGGGGTGGCACCGCAAAAGGCCGGGCTGGAAAAGACATGGCGCAATATTCGCGTGGCCTTCGCGCGCCCCGATCCGGGCCAGACCATCCATTTTTGGCGCGCCATGGGCCTGAAAGTGCCGGGGCGCAAAGCCTCGGAGCTGGTGCCCAAAACCGCATTGATAGAAGACCCCGCGCTTGTGGACGTGCTGGGGCGGCACTTCGCTGGCAAACCGGTGCGCCCGCCGGTTTCTGCCCTGCGCCCGGCACCGGTAAGGGCAACCGATGCCGGACGGACCTGCATCATCACCACGATGAAAAACGAAGGCCCGTTCATTTTGGAATGGCTGGCCTATCACCGCGTCATCGGGGTTGATGATTTTCTGATCTATACGAATGATTGCACCGATGGCACCGATCAGATGCTGGATATGTTGCAAGCCAAAGGGCTGGTGCAACATCGGATCAACCCCTTCAGCGGCACCGATCTGAAACCGCAGCACGCGGCATTGCAGGCGGCTGAGCGTGAAGAGGTCGTCAAGACCTGCGGTTGGGCGATCTGCATGGATGTGGATGAGTTTATCAATATCCGCATCGGCGACGGCACTTTGGCCAGCCTTTATACCGCGATGGGGGATGCCAATATGATCGCCATGACATGGCGGTTGTTCGGCAATGCCGATGTGGCAGAATATGAGGATCGCCTGACGACCCGGCAATTCACCCTAGCCGCCCCGGAACTGGTGCGCAAACCGCATCAGGCCTGGGGCTTCAAGACGCTGTTTCGCAATATCGACATCTATAAAAAGCTTGGTGTGCATCGGCCCAAGGGCCTCAAACCCGACCTGTGGGATCAGGTGAAATGGCTGAACGGATCCGGGCGCCCGATGCCGCGCGAAACCTTTCGCAATGGCTGGCGGTCCTCGACCGAAACCTACGGCTATGACTGGGTGCAACTTAACCATTATGCCTGCCGCTCTGCCGAAAGCTTTTTGGTCAAGCGGGACCGCGGGCGGGTGAACCACACCGACCGCGATCAGGGGCTGAACTATTGGTTTCGCATGAACCATAATGCGGTTGAAGACCGCACGATATTGCGCATGTTGCCCGCCCTTGAGGCCGAGCGCGCAGGCTTGCTTGCCGATCCGGACATCCGTGCCGCGCATGAGGCTTGCGTGGCCGCCCACCGCACCAAGATCGCAGCCTTGCGCGCGGAGCCTGCGCAAGAGGCGCTATATGCAGAGCTGACCGGCCCGCGCCTCTGCCGCCTTAGTCGCATGTTGCATCACTTCGGGGCATCGGTTTTCAACGCAGGGCCGGGGGTCATACCACAAACGCTGCACAACCAAGACCTTCCGAAAGATTTCTTTTTCACAGTGGATCACACAGGCGATGCCGAACACTGACACAAGCTTTCTGGCCGTTGTGACATTGCGCAACGAAGGCGCCTTCATTCTTGACTGGCTGGCCCATCACCGCGCGATCGGATTCACCGATTTTCTGGTGTTTTCGAACGATTGCGATGATGGAACCGATCTTATCCTGGATCGGTTGGCAGCTTTGGGGCAAATCACCCATTGCCGCAATGACGGCCCCTTCCCCAAAGGCCCGCAATGGGCGGCCCTTAAGGCGGCCAACACCCATCCGCTGACGGCCAAGGCGGATTGGGTCATGGTGCTGGATATCGACGAATACGTGAATATCCATGTGGGTGAGCGCAGGCTTGCGGATCTGACGGCGGCCTTGCCCGAGGCCACTGCGATCCCGCTTACATGGCGGCTGTTCGGCAATGCGGGCGTTGTGCGTTACGAAGATCGCCCGATCCCCGAGGTCTTCACCCGTGCCGCCCCAGCGGTGATGGGCTGGCCGTGGCGCGCGGCCCTGTTCAAAACCCTGTTTCGTCATGATGGCAGCTACGGCAAGCTTGGCGTGCACCGCCCGCGCCAACCCGATCCTGCCCGCCTGTCCGCCCAAGCCTGGTTTGACGGTTCCGGGCGCAAACTGCCCGCAATTTTCCACCGCGAGCGGA
>JBATTI010000602.1:0-3881 GCA_049670445.1 Albidovulum sp.
GGACTAGGTTATGTGCAGATGGGCTGCCTATATTGGGGCTGCGGTATATCTTGAAGAAATCGTAAGCCTTCCGGGGCATTCGTTGATTCATCAAAGTCATGAAGCGTCTGAATGCAAATCGGCAATCAATGCCGACGGGTTCGGGATTGCCTGGTATGGTGAGCGTCCAGAACCCGGCCAGTTTCGTGATATCCTGCCCGCCTGGTCCGATCCGAACCTTGCGTCGCTGACCGCGCAGGTGAAATCGCGGCTCTTCTTGGCCCATGTGCGCGCCTCTACCGGCACCGCGACCAGCCGCAACAATTGCCATCCCTTCGTGGTGGGCAAGTGGTCATTCATGCATAACGGTCAGATCGGCGGTTACGATCGGTTTCGGCGCGATGCTGACATGTTGATTCCAGAACATCTTTACGGGTTCCGCCGGGGGGCGACGGACAGCGAGGCCTTGTTTCTGATCGCGCTGGGTGAGGGGCTGGAGAATGACCCAAAAGGCGCGCTTGAACGTGCGGCTGCGCGTCTGTCTGCCCTGAGCCGCGCGAAAGGGAAGGCACCACATCTGCGGCTGACGGCGGCTTTTTCCGATGGTGAGCGGCTTTACGCGGTGCGCTGCGCCTCGGATAACCATGCGCCCACGCTTTATCATCGCTGGTCCGAAAACCGGGGTGGCAGGGCCGTGGTGTCAGAGCCGCTGGAAGCGGGTGAATGCTGGGACGAAGTACCTCAGGGCAGCTTTTGCACCTTTGAAGGCGACAAGGTCAGGATCGAACCCTTCACCTTGGCGGCGGTTTCAGCGGCCGCCTGAGGCGGGTTTTTCCAGTTGTGTTCGTGGTGCGACCTAGCAAGGTCGCAATCCGGCATTTTGGCCGGACAAGAATATGTTGAAAATCCACAGGACGGTTTGACAACGGCCCGCTTTGGTCCGCGGCCCGGTCAGAACCCGAGGCAATATATGGGAAAAGCTGAATGACACAGGTTACGACGTTGTGGCACCGCGCGCTGTTGAACCCCGGATCAACCGTGCAGGTGGCGCCATGAACCCGCCGCTGATCTCTCGGTCGCGCCGGCTGCGCACGACCCCTTTCAACCCGGGCGTCGAACGCGCCGGGGTCAAGGGCTATACCGTCTATAACCGCATGTTGCTGCCCACGGTTTTTGAAACACTTCAGGCCGATTGCGAACATCTTAAACGCGCGGTGCAGATCTGGGATGTGTCCTGCGAGCGGCAGGTAGAGCTTACCGGCCCCGATGCGGGGCGGCTGATGCAGATGCTGACCCCGCGCAACCTGACGAAGATGGTCGCGGGACAGTGTTTTTACGTGCCGATCGTTGATGGCAATGGCGGCATGCTGAACGATCCGGTCGCGGTCAAGATCGCCGATGATCATTGGTGGATTTCAATCGCCGACAGCGACCTTCTGCTATGGGTCAAGGGCATTGCCCAAGGGGCGCGGCTTGACGTCGCCGTCGAGGAGCCGGACGTATCGCCGCTTGCGGTGCAGGGCCCAAGGGCCGACGATCTGATGGCGCGGGTTTTTGGCGAAGCGGTGCGCGATGTGCGGTTTTTCCGCTATGGCTGGTTTGAGTTTCAGGGGCGGCGCCTTGCGGTGGCGCGGTCGGGCTATTCCAAGCAAGGCGGGTTTGAAATTTACGTGGAGGGCGGCGATATCGGCATGCCGCTTTGGGATGCGCTGATGACGGCGGGGGCCGATCTTGAGGTGCGCGCCGGTTGCCCCAATCTGATCGAGCGGGTTGAAGGCGGGCTGCTGAGTTATGGCAATGACATGACCCGCGCCAATAACCCGTTTGAATGTGGGTTGGGCAAGTTTTGCAACCTTGATCAGATCAGTGATTGTATCGGCCATGCCGCACTTTCGCGCATCGCCCAAGCGGGGCCGGCCCGGCAAATACGGGCGATATCGGTGCCGGGGGAGGCCGTGCCGGCCTGCACCGAGGCCTGGCCACTTTTGGCGAACGGCCAGCCTGCGGGGCAGGTCACATCTGCGGTCTTCTCGCCGAATCTGGGGCTCAATGTCGCGATTGGCATGGTGGAGCGCGCCCATTGGGCATCCGGCACCAGGCTTTCTCTGCTGACCCCAGCGGGGCCACGTGAGGCCGTGATAGAAGAGAAGTTCTGGGCCTGAGCGCACCTGCCTGTGCCCCTTGCGCGAAGGGGCACAGGTGTAACTGTTACCTGATTGTAAATAAAGAGTATTAACGAAGCCGCGCCGGGCAACAGATCGTTTCCTGACGCCGCTTTCAATGCCATTCCCGCGTCCGTTCCATGGCGTTCTTCCGCCGCAATCTGCAACGAATTGAAGGCTCGTGAAACATCAGGAGCAGCAGAATGCTGAAAAGAACTTTAGGCGCCATCGCCGCCACGCTTACATTCATCGCACCGGCGGCCGAAGCCGCGACGATCAATGTCACCTTCTCTGGCGTCGTTGAAAGCGGATATGACGAATTTGGCACCTATGGCACCGCCAATGCCGATCTTGCGGGCCTCGCCTATTCAGCAAGCTTCACCTATGACACCGGCCTTGGCACCCGCTATACAGCGCCGGGCCAATATGATCAGGTGATTGGCGGAACCTGGGCGGGCGGCACAACGCCGGTGCAATCCATGGCGGTGACGATTTCCGGTGTGACCACGGTCTGGACGGCCGCGAGCTATGGCTTCGTCTCTTCCATCAACTACGCGGCCCTTTACGGCGATCCGTTGCAGCCCCTGCAATATCAGGTGGCAGGCTATCACGATTATACCGATGCTTTGACGGGCGATATCATCTCTTTGCATGCCTTCGACACGGTGGAAGATACCGGACCGGGCGCTGTGCTGGTCGATATCGACAACCCGCAGACGACCATCAACAATATCGTCTTTCCCAACGGCCATATCAGCCTGACCCGCTATGATCCGCTGACCGGGATTTATTCGCAGAATGTCTCGGCGGTCTTGCATGCCAATGGCGCGGCGGTTGTCACGGTTGCGCCGGTGCCGCTGCCGGCGGCAGGCGGGCTGATGATTGTGGCTTTGGGCGGGGTTGCGGCCCTGCGCCGCCGAAAAGCCCCGCAAGATATCGCGGCCTGAGGTCGGGGCGGCACCCCACCACAACGGCCCCACCACAACGAATGAAAAAAGCCCCGGAAGGTTCCGGGGCTTTTTTATGGGATGGGCCGCGCGGGCGTAAGGGGGCCTTAGCCCGCCTTGCTTTGGCGCTTGCGCTCATGCGGATCAAGGTAGCGTTTGCGCATGCGGATGGTTTTGGGCGTGACTTCGACCAATTCGTCATCCTCGATATAGGCGATGGATTCCTCCAGGCTCATGCGGATCGGGGTGGTCAGGCGCACCGCCTCATCCGTGCCCGAGGCGCGCACGTTGGTCAGCTGCTTGCCCTTGAGAGGGTTGATCTCAAGATCATTGTCGCGGTTATGTTCGCCGAGGATCATGCCTTGATAGACGGCTTCCTGCGCGCCGATGAAGAATTTGCCGCGATCTTCCAGCTTCCAAAGCGCGTAAGAAACCGAGGTGCCATTTTCCATCGAGATCAGAACCCCCTGACGGCGGCCCTGAATCGGGCCTTTATGCGGGGCCCAGTCGTGGAAGATGCGGTTAAGCACGCCCGTGCCGCGCGTATCGGTCATGAACTGGCCATGATAGCCGATCAGCCCGCGTGAGGGCACATGGGCGATGATCCGGGTCTTGCCCGCACCTGCGGGCTTCATCTCGACCAGATCGCCCTTGCGTTCGCCGGTCAGCTTGTCGATCACCGTGCCGGAATATTCGTCATCCACATCGACGGTGACTTCCTCGATCGGTTCCATACGCTGACCGTCAACCTCACGGAAGATGACCCGGGGGCGCGAGATAGACAGCTCAAACC
>JBATTI010000603.1:0-4820 GCA_049670445.1 Albidovulum sp.
CGGTAGCTTTGGCGGCGTGACCACAGGATCATGTGAGGGGCGCGCTCTACCGTGTTGATGCTGTCGATCTGCACAAACCCCAGCCGGGCGATCAGCGCCAGAAGATCCGCCCCTTTGGCGCCGCCACTTGGCGGTTCAATCAACGCATGGCGGTGCAAGAACAGCCGCCGGGCGGTCGCATTATCGATATGGGGCAATGTCATGGCCCCCATGTCCGGCCCAGCAGGGCCAGCCAGTTTTCATGGGCGATCTTGGTGACAAGGGTGCTGCCATAGCCATGGGCGGCAAGGGCCGCCAACAGCTGCGGCAGGCCAGCGGCATCGCCCAGATCGGCAGGCATCTCAGCGCCGTCGAAATCAGAGCCAAGCCCGATATGATCTTCGCCCAAAATGCCGATCAGATGATCAAGGTGGCGCAAGATCGGATCCCAGCCGCGAAAGGCGCAGCGCCGCCCGTCGGGGTTCAAGAATCCCGTGGCAAAGTTCAGCCCGACCATGCCCCCCGAATCGCGGATCATCGCCAGTTGCCGGTCGGTCAGATTGCGCGTGGAAGGGGTGATGGCATGGGCATTGGAATGGGTGGCGACCAGCGGCGCATCCGACAGGGCCGCCACATCGTCAAAGCCCGCCTCATTCAGATGCGACAGGTCAATCATGATCTTCAGGCGGTTGCATTCGGCCACAAGCCTTTTGCCCGCCTCGGTCAGCCCCGGCCCGGTGTCGGGTGACCCCGGATAGCGAAACGGCACGCCATGGCCAAAGATCGTGGGCCGCGACCAGACCGGCCCGAGGGACCGCAGGCCCGCGCTGTGCCAGACATGCAGCGCATCAAGATCGGCGTCGATCGCCTCGGCGCCTTCCATATGCATGATCGCGGCAATCCGCCCGGCTTTCATCGCCGCGCGGATATCGCCAAGGTTTCGGCAAATCGACAATTGGCCGGTGCGTTCCAGTGCCATCAGATGCCCGGCCATGGCCAGGGCGGGGTCTTGGGCCTTTTCCACCCCAAACATCTTGGGCAATGGAAAGTCGTAGGGCGGCGTATCCATCAGCGCGTTCATCGTCCTGAAATCAAGGTCGCCGGCTTTTGCGGGCGACGGGATGTAGATTGCGAAAAAGCCGCCGACAAAGCCGCCGGCCTTCATCCGGGGCAGGTCAAGATGGCCTTTGCCGTCCTTGCCCTCCCAGATCCTCTGGCGCTGCCCCTTGGCCATGTGAAGCCGCAAAAGCAAGTCGTTATGGCCGTCAAAAACCGGGATCATAGGGGCCTCTTGTCTTAAAGGATAAGCGGCAACCACCATTGCCGCTTGGTCAAAACCATGACCGCACCTTACTTTGCCCCCGCTAAGGTTCAAGGGTGTGATCGGCCCGGGTGGCTTGGCGCAGGCAAACTAACATGTTAGGTCTTGCTTGCCTTGGCCGGGCATCTGTGGCCATCTGACCAAGCCGCCCCGATCACCCCGACAAAAGAAGGGTTACGACATGCGCCTGAAAGACCGGACAATCCTTGTAACAGCGGCGGGTCAGGGGATTGGCCGCGCCTCGGCGCTGGCCTTGGCTGCCGAAGGTGCCACCGTCATTGCCACCGATGTGAACGCCGAAACCCTGGCCACGCTGGCGCATGAAGGGCCGCGCATCACCACCCATCTTCTGGACGTGCGCGATGATGCGGCGGTGCAGGCGCTGGCCGCCCGGCTTGACCCTTTGGACGGGCTTTTCAACTGCGCGGGTTTTGTGCACCACGGCACCGTGCTTGAGATCAGCGATGCGGATTGGGCGTTTTCGCTTGATCTTAACGTGACCTCGATGTTTCGGATGTTGCGCGCCTTCTTGCCGGGCATGCTGGGCCGCGCCAAGATCACCGGCGATGCCTCGGTTTTGAACATGGCCTCGATGGCGTCCTCGATCAAAGGCTTTCCCAAGCGCTGCGTTTACGGGGCCACCAAGGCCGCTGTCATCGGTCTGACCAAATCGGTGGCCGCCGATTACGTCACGCAAGGCCTGCGCTGCAACGCGCTTTGCCCCGGCACCGTGGATACCCCGTCCTTGCGCGGGCGGATTGCGGCAGCCGCCGATCCGGTGCAGGCGGAAAAGGATTTCATTGCCCGCCAGCCGATGGGCCGTCTGGCGAGGGTCGCCGATATAACGCCGATGGTGGTCTATCTTTTGTCGGCGGAATCGCAATTTGTCACCGGGCAGGCTTTGCTGGTTGATGGTGGTGTTACTATCTGAAAGGGCTAAGGCCATGAAACTATTGCGCTATGGCCCCAAGGGCCAGGAAAAACCCGGACTTCTGGACCAAAACGGTCAGGTCCGCGATCTGTCGGGCCGCATCGGTGATGTGGCAGGCCCCCACCTTTCTGCGGCCAATCTTTCGATGCTGGCAGGTCTTGATCCCGCCAGCCTGCCGCTGGTGCCCGGCACCCCGCAAAAGGATCTGCGCCTGGGGCCCTGCGTTGGCCAGATCGGCAAATTCATCTGCATCGGCCTGAACTACGCCGACCACGCCGCCGAAAGCGGCCTTTCGGTGCCGCCCGAGCCGGTGATTTTCAACAAATGGACCAGCGCCATCTGCGGCCCCGATGATGATGTCGAAATCCCCCGCGGCGCGCAAAAGACCGACTGGGAGGTGGAGTTGGGCGTGATCATCGGCACCGGCGGCAAATATATTGACGAAGCCCGCGCCCTTGATCATGTCGCAGGCTATGCGGTGATCAATGATGTCAGCGAACGTGACTATCAGCTTGACCGCGCTGGCACCTGGGACAAGGGCAAGGGCTGCGATACATTCGGCCCCATCGGCCCCTGGCTTGTGACCCCGGATGAGGCTGGCGATATAGACGCGCTGAAGCTGTGGCTGGAGGTTGACGGCAAGCGCTTTCAAAATGGCAGCACCGCGACGATGGTCTATAAGGTGCCGTTCCTGATCTCATATGTCAGCCGGTTCATGTCGCTGCAGCCGGGGGATGTGATTTCCACCGGCACCCCTCCCGGCGTTGGCATGGGGCAAAAACCGCCCGTCTATCTGAAGGGCGGCGAGGTCATGCAGCTTGGCATCGACCGGTTAGGCACCCAAACCCAAAACGTCATCAGGACCTAAGCCATGACCCGTATCACCGGCCTTCGCACCCATGATCTGCGCTTTCCCACGTCGCTGCATCTGGACGGCTCGGATGCGATGAATCCCGATCCGGATTATTCGGCCGCCTATGTGGTTCTGGAAACCGACGGCGAACATGAGGGCCATGGCTTCACCTTCACCATCGGGCGCGGCAATGAAATCTGCTGTGCCGCGATCAACGCCATGCGGCATCTGGTTGTCGGGCTCGAGATGGATTGGGTGGCCGAAGATATGGGGCGCTTTTGGCGCCATGTCACCTCTGACAGCCAGCTGCGCTGGATCGGCCCCGACAAGGGGGCGATGCATCTGGCCACGGGGGCTGTGGTCAATGCGGTCTGGGATCTGTGGGCCAAGACCCGGGGCAAGCCGGTCTGGCAACTGGTCGCGGATATGACGCCGGCCGAATTTGTGCGCTGTATTGATTTTCGCTACCTCACCGATTGCATTACGCCCGAATGGGCGGAGGATTTCCTGACGAGCCAAGCGCCGGGCAAATCCGAACGCATCGCCAAACTGCAAAGCGAAGGCTATCCTTGCTACACGACCTCTGCCGGTTGGCTTGGCTATTCCGATGACAAGCTGCGCCGTTTGTGCCGCGAAGCCGCTGATGCGGGTTTTCGCCATATCAAGATGAAGGTCGGGCGCGATCTGGAAGATGACAAACGCCGCTTGCGCATCGCGCGTGAAACGCTGGGCGATAATGTCCATCTGATGATCGACGCCAACCAGGTCTGGGAGGTGGATGAAGCCATCGCCTGGGTGCGCGAACTGGCCTTCGCGCGGCCATGGTTCATCGAAGAACCCACCAGCCCGGATGATGTCGAAGGCCACCGCAAGATCCGCGAAGCTGTGGCTCCGGTGCAGGTGGCCACCGGCGAGATGTGTCAAAACCGCATTATATTCAAGCAGTTGATCATGCGCGGCGCCATTGATGTGGTGCAGATCGACGCGGCCCGTCTGGGCGGCGTGAATGAGGTGCTGGCGGTGATGCTGATGGCTGCGAAATACGGGCTGAAGGTCTGCCCCCATGCGGGCGGCGTGGGGCTTTGCGAATATGTACAACACCTGTCGATGATTGATTATCTGTGTATTGCCGGTACGCGTGAGGGCCGTGTGATCGAATATGTCGATCATTTGCACGAACATTTTCTGGATCCATGCGTGATCAGGAATGCGGCCTATATGCCGCCAACCCGGCCCGGCTATTCGGCTGAAATGAAGCCCGCCTCCATCAAGCACTACCGCTTTCAGCCGAAGTGAAATGTTGCGCGGCTTAACGCGGCCTTTACCGGGTTTTGGTCACTTATGAACAGCAAATGGCCTGACCCGCGTCATGATTCGGACATGGTGCAGCGTGAAGAATATACGCAGAGAATGAGCTGATCGGAGATGAGAATGAAGATCATCGCACGCATGTTCAGCCGGTTTACCGGCCAGGGCGAAAATACCCCTGATGCATTTGACCTGCGCCTGACGGGCCTGGTTGTGGCCCCACAAGGGCGGCGCGACCATGTGGCACCGGTGCTGTTTCGCCGGTCGCTCAAGAACGCTTAAAGCGTTTCGCGCGAATCGCCGGGACCGCGCATTTCAATCGCGGCCAGCGTAACCGCGCCTAGAATGAGACGGTAACATCGGGCAGGTTCAATGACTTGACCAGATCGCGCACTTCTTGACGTGCCGCGACGTTTGAGAGGTTAAGG
>JBATTI010000604.1:0-1578 GCA_049670445.1 Albidovulum sp.
TGGATATTGCCGAAGAAACCGCGCGCACCGCCCCGCTGATTGCCGCCCTCAGGCAAGCGGGGCTTGCCGCGCCGATTTCCATCGACACCCGCAAAGCACCCGTCGCCCAAGCCGCATTGGGGGCCGGGGCCAGCATGGTCAATGACGTCTCGGCGCTTGGCCATGACCCTGATCTGGCGCGGGTGGTCGCAGGCGTTAGCGCAGCTTTGTGCCTGATGCATGCGCAAGGCACGCCTGCCACGATGCAGGCCGACCCGCGCTATGATGATGTGCTTTTGGATGTTTATGACCATCTGGCCGCCCGTATTGCCGTGGCCGAAGCCAAAGGCATCGGGCGCGACCGCATCATCGTCGATCCCGGTATCGGCTTTGGCAAGACCCAAGACCATAACCTGGCGCTGATCCGGGGGTTGTCGCTGTTTCACGGGCTTGGTTGTGCCATTTTGCTCGGGGCGTCGCGCAAACGTTTCATCGGCACCATCGGTCAGGAACCGCAGGCGGATCGGCGCGGCCCCGGCACGATTGCCGTGACCATCGCCGGGTTGGCGCAGGGTATTCAGATCCACCGCGTCCATGATACAGACGATACCAGACAAGCCATGCGCCTTTGGCAAGCGCTGAGCAAAGGACAAGAAGAATGAGCAGAAAATACTTTGGCACCGACGGCGTGCGCGGCACCGCCAACACCTATCCGATGACGGCGGAACTGGCGCTTAAGCTGGGGGCAGCGGCGGGCCGGTTTTTCCGCACCGACGGGCGCAACGGCCACCGGGTGGTGATTGGCAAGGATACCCGGCTTTCGGGCTATATGATTGAAAATGCCTTGACGGCGGGGCTGACCTCGACCGGCATGAATGTGCTGTTGCTGGGGCCGGTGCCGACGCCGGGGGTGGGTTACCTTACCCGCTCGATGCGCGCCGATCTGGGGATCATGATTTCGGCCAGCCACAACCCGGCCCATGACAATGGCATCAAGTTCTTTGGCCCCGACGGGTTCAAGCTTGACGATGCGGCTGAGCTGCAGATCGAGGCGATGCTGGAGGGCGAGGTTGCCCTGGCCGCCCCGCAAAACATTGGCCGCGCCAAGCGGATTGACGACGGGCTGGGCCGCTATGTTGAATATGCCAAAACCACTTTTCCGGCGCGTGGTCAGTTGTCGGGGCTGAAAGTGGTGATCGATTGCGCCAATGGCGCGGCCTATAAGGCGGCCCCGCAAGCGCTTTGGGAATTGGGCGTCGATGTGGTGCCCATTGGCGTGACCCCCAACGGATTTAACATCAATGATCGCTGCGGATCGACCCATCCCGATACCGCGGCCGCGGCCGTGGTTGCGCATGGCGCGGATCTGGGCATCTGTCTTGATGGCGATGCCGATCGGGTGATTATCATAGATGAGACCGGCAAGGTCGCTGACGGCGATCAGTTCATGGCGCTTTTGGCGGCACGCTGGGCCGATGCGGGGCGGCTGAACCACAGCACGCTGGTGGCCTCGGTTATGTCGAACCTTGGGTTGGAGCGGTTTTTGACCGGGCGGGGTTTGCGGCTTGAACGCGCCCCCGTGGGCGACCGTTATGTGGT
>JBATTI010000605.1:0-6280 GCA_049670445.1 Albidovulum sp.
ATGCCTTGCAGCCCTTGATCTGTGTACCGGCCTGGCGGCCAGCAAGAAGGTCAGCCATCTTGAACCGGGGGCTGGTCACTACGGGATTTTTGCGGGCAAAAGCTGGCGCAACAATATCCGCCCCTTGGTGCTGAAATTCATCGACCGCAATGCAGGCCCTGCAAAAGCGAAAACCGAAAAACGCGCGAACCTTCACGCGATTTGAGGTGCCTCGGGCTGAAGCGCCTCAGGCTGAAGCGCCTCAGGCTGAAATGCCTCAGGCTGAAATGCCTCAGGCCCCGTCGCTGCGGACCGCAATCTTTAGCACCGAAAGCTCGATCAGCTTCAGGCATTCGGGCGTCGAGAAGCGGTGATCAACACCCTTGACCAGCGTCAGCCTGATATCGGGGCCGGTGACGTGATCGATCAGCCGCATCGCCACCGCGGCCGGCACATCGGTATCGGCCGTGCCTTGCAGCATTCTGACCGGAAACGGCAGATCAAGCGGGCTGCGCAAGACCAGATGATTGCGCCCATCCTCGATCAGCCGCCGGGTGATATGGTAAGGCTCATCCGCGTAATCCGACGGCATTTCCACATAACCCCTGGTCATGATCTGGTCGCGCTGGTCTGCGCTGAAGCTGTCCCACATGCCGTCTTCGGTGAAATCCGGGGCGGCGGCAATCGTAACCAGCCCCGCAAGCTTTTCGGGATGCGCGCGCGCCAGCAACAATGAAATCCACCCGCCCATGGAAGATCCCACCAGAATCTGCGGCCCCTCGGTCAGCGTCAGTATCGCCGCACGTGCATCTTCAAACCAATCGCCCAGCGCACCTTCGCGAAAAACCCCCGAAGATTGCCCATGCCCGGAATAATCAAAGCGCAAGAAGGCGCGGCCCTGACGGCGCGCCCAATCTTCCAGCGCCAGCGCCTTGGTGCCTTCCTTATCCGACAAGAACCCGCCCAGAAACACCACCCCCGGCCCTTTGCCCGGCGTCAGGTCATAGGCGATGCGCCGCCCTTCAGGGCTTGTCATGAACTCAGTAATGGCGCGGCTCCCCTTTGCTTTGCCCTTTGCTTTGCCCGTCACAATACCCCTCGCCGCGCCAAGGCGAAACCCCCGGCGGTTGACTTCCCGCCCCCGATTGAAGATAGAAAACCAGACATAACCCGCAACCGGGCGTTCAGTAGGCGCCAAACTGACGAGGAGCATGGGCCATGACCCAGATTTCCCTGACTTTTCCCGACGGCAACAAACGCGAATTTCCGCGCGGGGTCACCCCCGGCGAAGTCGCCAGCGCGATTGCCACCTCGCTTGGCAAGGCTGCCATCTCGGCCAGCATCGACGGCCAGCATTACGATCTGCAATGGCCGATCGAGGCAGATGCGCAAATCGCCATTCACACGATGAAGGATGACGCGCCCGCCATCGAACTTATCCGCCACGATTTCGCCCATGTGATGGCCCGCGCCGTGCAAAAGCTTTGGCCCGATGTGAAAGTCACCATCGGCCCGGTGATTGAAAACGGCTGGTATTATGATTTCGACCGGGAGGAGCCCTTCACCCCCGAAGACCTCGGCGCGATCGAGAAGGAAATGAAGGCGATCATCAATGAACGTGACCCGGTCAAGACCGAGGTCTGGGACCGCGCCCGCGCCATCGCCCATTACGTCGCCAAGGAAGAACCCTTCAAGGTCGAGCTGATCGAGGCGATCCCCGGCGATGAACCCCTGCGCATGTATTGGCACGGGGCTTGGCAGGACCTTTGCCGCGGCCCGCATCTGCAACATACTGGCCAATTGCCCGCCGATGCCTTCAAGCTGATGTCGGTCGCAGGCGCCTATTGGCGCGGCGATCACACCAAAAAGCAGCTTCAGCGCATCTACGGCGTCGCCTTCAAGAACCGCGATGACCTCAAGGCGCATCTGACCATGCTGGAAGAGGCCGCCAAACGCGACCACCGCAAGCTGGGCCGCGAGATGGAGCTTTACCACCTGCAGGAAGAAGCCCCCGGCATGGTCTTCTGGCACCCGAACGGCTGGTCGATCTACCGCACGCTCGAAGATTACATGCGCCGCCGTCAGCGCGCGGCAGGTTATGATGAAATTCGCACCCCCCAGGTCGTTGACCGGGTCTTGTGGGAACGCTCCGGCCACTGGGAGGCCTACCGCGAGAATATGTTCATCGTCGAAGTGGACGAAGAAGGTGCCAAGGGAAAACGCACCAATGCCCTCAAGCCGATGAACTGCCCCTGCCACGTGCAGGTCTATAATCAGGGCATGAAATCCTACCGTGACCTGCCGTTGCGCTTTGCCGAATTCGGGTCGTGCCACCGCTACGAATCCTCCGGCTCCATGCATGGCCTCATGCGGGTGCGCGGCTTTACCCAGGATGACGGCCATATCTTTTGCACCGAAGATCAGATCGGCGCGGAATGTGCGGGCTTCATTCAGCTTTTGTCCAGCGTCTACAAAGACCTTGGCTTTGACGGGTTCGAGATCAAATTCTCCACCCGCCCCGATGTGCGCATCGGCTCGGATGAAACCTGGGACAAGGTCGAAGGCATGTTGGAGGCCGCGATCAAATCAACCGGCGTGCCTTATGAGGTGGACCCCGGCGAAGGCGCCTTTTACGGCCCCAAGCTTGATTTCAAACTGACCGATGCCATCGGGCGCACCTGGCAATGCGGCACCTTTCAGGTTGACCCCAACCTGCCAACCCGGCTTGGCGCGGAATATGTCGGCGAAGACGGTGCCAAGCACCGCCCCTATATGCTGCACCGCGCGATCCTTGGGTCGTTTGAACGCTTTATCGGGATCTTGATCGAAAACTACGCGGGCCGCCTGCCGTTTTGGCTGGCGCCACGTCAGGTCGTTGTCGCGGCCATCGTCTCGGACGCCGACGCCTATGTGAACGAGGTGGTCGAGGCCCTGCGCGCCAAGGGCATCCGCGCCGAAGCCGATACCCGCAATGAGAAGATAAATTACAAGATCCGCGAACATTCGGTCGGTAAAGTTCCTGTAATATTGGCAATCGGCATGCAAGAGGTTGAGGCCCGAACTGTTTCAATGCGCCGCCTCGGAGAGACGAAAACCGAAATACTTTCGTTTGAACAGGCATTGGCAGATCTGTGCCAAGACGCCCTGCCACCAGATCAACAAATCTGATCAAGACATTGAAAAACATCGGAAATTGCCGCCATAAAACCGGCGGCAATTTGCGTTTTGCGCCCCCAAGGCCCTTCACGGATCTGCGGTCCGCCGTTCACGCGGCCGTGGGCCACGGTTTCGTGAATGGATGACGAAGCCGCCTTCTTGTTACGCTGCCCATGTCGTATGAAACGATCCATGAAATTCAATGCAAGGGAACACCTGATGTCCAAATCCATGAAAACCCTCGTCGTCGCCAGCAGCCTTGCCGCCGCTTTGTCTGCCCAATTCGCAGCCCCGGCCGCCGCTGGTGAAGCCAAGGAAAAGTGCTACGGCGTGGCACTTGCCAAGGCAAATGATTGCGCCGCCGGCCCCGGCACCACCTGTGCTGCGACCTCGAAGGTTGATTATCAGGGCAATGCTTGGGCTTTGGTCCCGGCTGGCACCTGCACTTCGATCGAACTGCCCGAGGGCCGCGTAGGCTCGCTCGAGGCGCTTGACCGCGACCTTCCGCAAGGCTGATATTCGCCCACAAGGTTCCCCCGGGCGCCCGTGCCCGGGGGAACGCCATTGACGCAAGACTTTCTTGAGGTCTGACCATGCTTGATGCCAGCACCCGCAAACACCTGCCTGCGGCACCGGGCGTGGGTTACAAAGCCCAACATTACGCCCAGATCCTTGACGCACCGGCGCCCGTCGAATGGCTGGAAATTCACGCCGAAAACTACATGGGGGCCGGGGGCCGACCGCTGGCGCAACTGCGCCAGCTGGCCGAACGCTTTGCGATCTCGGTCCACGGCGTTGGCCTCTCGATCGGCGGCGAAGGTCCGTTGGACCGCGACCATCTTGCGCGGCTGAAACAGCTTTGCGCCTGGCTTGATCCGGCCAGCTTTTCCGAACATCTGGCATGGTCTACCCATGACGCCGACTTCCTCAACGATCTGTTGCCCCTGCCCTATACCGCCGCCACCCTCGCCCGCGTCGCCGATCACATCGACGAGGTGCAAGAAACCGTCGGCCGCCCGATGCTTTTGGAAAATCCCTCGCTTTACCTCGACTTTGCCGCGTCGGATATGGATGAGGTTGATTTTCTGGCCCAACTCGCCAAGCGCACCGGCTGTGGCCTTTTGCTTGACGTGAACAACGTCTTTGTCTCGGCCACCAACCGCCAGACCGACGCCACCGACTATATCAATCGCTTCCCCCATGAACTGGTCGGCGAAATCCATCTTGGCGGCCATCACGAAGACCAGGATGATCAAGGCGCGCCTTTGCTGATTGACAGCCACGGCCGCGCGGTGGTGGACCCGGTCTGGGCGCTTTATGCCCATACCTTGCATGTCGGCGGGGCAAAACCAACGCTGATCGAATGGGACAATGATGTGCCCGACTGGCCGGTCCTCGCCGCCGAGGCCTCCCGCGCCGCCGCGCTGTTGGAGCCGGTGACGGCATGAGCCAAAGCGCCTTTCGCCAAGCAATTCTTGACCCCGCCTTGCCCGTTCCCGATGGCTTGACGGACCCGCAGGGCCGCCCCGCCGGGCGCCGTTTCAACGTCTACCGCAACAATGTCACCGTCAGCCTGACCGAGGCTTTGCGTCAGGCCTTTCCCGTCCTCCTCAAACTGGTGGGCGAGGATTTCTTTACCGCCATGGCGCAGGTCCACCTGCGCGCCCATCCGCCCAGAACCCCGCTGATGATGCATTACGGTGCCGACATGCCCGCCTTCCTGCAAGGCTTCGCGCCCGTGGCCCATCTTGGCTATCTGCCCGATATCGCAAGGCTGGAACTGGCGCTGCGGCACTCCTACCACGCCGCCGACAGCACCACCCTGCCCGCCGAAACCCTCAGCGCGCTGGCCCCCGACATATTGCTGACCTCGCGGCTGGTTCTGGCACCGGCATTGCAACTGATCCGCTCTGACTGGCCCATCCATTCGATCTGGATGGCCAATGCCCAAAACACCCCGCCGCCAAAGTCAATGCAGGCCGAGGATGTCCTCGTGACCCGTCCGGGGTTTGACCCCAAGCCCCTGTTGCTGCCCGCCGGCGCTGCCACCTTCATCGCCGCCCTGCAAGCGGGGCAAAGATTTGACGCGGCCTTTGACGCCGCCGGCGATTTTGATCTGACCGCCACCCTCGGGATCTTGATCTCGGGCGGTGCCATTGCCGAAATCCTTCCCGGAGAGACCCCATGAAAAATCTGCTGTCCACTTATGACCGGCTTGCAAATGGCCTGTCGCGCCTTGGCCTTGATGCCACGCCGCTTTTGGCGCGCTTCACTTTCGCCGCAGTGTTGCTGGTGTATTTCTGGAACTCGGCCCTGACCAAGATCGGCGACGGGATCTTTGGCTTTCTGCACCCGACCGACGGTGCCTATATTCAGATCTTCCCCAAGGCGTTTGAGGCAGCGGGCTACGATTCAAGCCAGCTCGGGTTCTTTCACTGGGCCGTGGCCACTGCGGGTACTCTGGCTGAACTGATCTTGCCGCTTTTGATCATCATCGGGCTGTTCACCCGGCTGGCCGCCCTTGGCATGATCGGCTTCACGCTTGTGCAAAGCCTGACCGATGTCTACGGCCATATGGTTGGCGGCGATGATCTGGGCCGCTGGTTCGATGGCGCATCAGGCGCGCTGGTTCTGGATCAACGCAGCCTGTGGGTGCTTTTGTTTGCCACATTGGTCCTGCTTGGCTCTGGCCCCCTGTCGCTTGATCGCTGGCTTGCCAAGGGCCGCTGATCGGCGCCACCTTGCTGCAATTGCAAACTTCTTGATTTTTTTCGCGAATTTTGCATCATTTTGCCTATGCGACCGCAGCCCTTTGCAATCACGCGGGGGGGCAAAGACGTGGATGGGGGATGGACGCAATGGCTACCGGCACCGTTAAATGGTTCAACACGGCGAAGGGATTTGGCTTCATAGCACCCGATGATGGCGGCAAGGATGTGTTCGTGCATATCTCGGCCGTCGAAAAGGCCGGGTTGAAGTCGTTAAGCGACAATCAAAAGATTGCCTATGAAATGCTGGAAGGCCGCGACGGGCGCTCGTCAGCGGGCGAATTGCGCCTGCTTTGACGGGCCGGTCGGGCGGCCGGCATCTCACGCCCCCCCCTCTCAAGGGGCCTTTTGGGGGCCTTATGGCAAATGGGTAGACT
>JBATTI010000606.1:0-1568 GCA_049670445.1 Albidovulum sp.
CGCTCCAACGGATATGGCCGGTGGTGCTGAACCCCCAGGCGGTCATCGGATCGCGCAGGACGTAGCCGTTGTTGGTATAGTGATCGATCCACGCCTGATCATAGGTCTGAAAGGTCAGCAATGGCGATGTGAAGCGGATATGCAGCCCTACAAAATAGCCAGCCGGGGCCAAGACCCCCAATTTTTTCAGCTCAAGATCAAGACCAGCATTCATAGACATATCTTTTTGGACAGGTTGACTAATTTTTTTTCAACTCGATTACGATTCGCGGAAAGGTTACCTTAAAGATATCCACTGGTTATGATCAAGCTGTGTTTATTTCAAGACAGTTGCCTTTGCCGCCACCGATTGGCCGCAAAAGGCCTGTGTTTATGGCCCAAAAGCCTCTAAATCGGACACAATCCGCGGCTTTGGCGGGCCACCATCGCAGCATCTGGCGCAAATTAATTTCGCGCGTAAGGCGAATCATGCCCAAAGGAATGCCGCCCACCGCGTGTTATCGGCATCCCCCCACCCTCGCCCGCGCCCAAAAACAAAATAGCCCCCGCGACTATGTCGCGAGGGCTATGTTTCACTTGAAATAGGGTCGATCAGCTTTCGGCGGCATCTTCCTCGGCGGTGCGGATCTTGTCGCCTGCGCCTTTGGCAGCCGGATCACGGTCCACCAGTTCAATGATTGCCATCGGCGCCATATCGCCATAGCGGAAGCCCGCCTTGAGGACGCGGACGTAGCCGCCCTGACGGTCCTTGTAGCGTGGCCCGAGAATTTCAAACAGGCGCGCTGTGTGCTTGTCTTGCTTAAGCTGCGAATGGGCCTGACGACGGGCGTGCAGGTCGCCACGCTTGGCAAGCGTGATCAGCTTTTCAACGATCGGACGCAGTTCCTTGGCTTTCGGCAAGGTGGTCTTGATCTGTTCGTGTTCAATCAGCGAACCGGCCATGTTGGCGAACAGCGCCTTGCGGTGTTCGTGGGTCCGGTTCAGACGGCGGTAGCCGCTTCCGTGGTTCATATCAGTCTCCTAGACTTCGTTTTGCTTTGTCCGGCGGGCCTTTGCGCTGACACCGCTCACCTTGGGGCATTTGCCCATTCAGGTTGAAACCCATCCACTGGAGGCTTTCTTCCCTTCACTTCCCCGCCATTCGCGGGCATTGCGGGGGCCGGTCGCCCGGCCCCAAAACTCAGAACTGGTCTTCGAAACGCTTGGCCAGATCTTCGATGTTTTCCGGCGGCCATTCTTCGACATCCATACCCAGATGCAGGCCCATGCCCGACAGCACTTCCTTGATCTCGTTCAAGGATTTGCGGCCGAAGTTCGGGGTGCGCAGCATCTCGGCTTCGGTCTTCTGGATCAGATCGCCAATATAAACGATATTGTCGTTCTTCAGGCAGTTTGCCGAACGCACCGACAGTTCCAGCTCGTCGACTTTCTTCAGCAGCAGCGGGTTGAACTCCAGCCCGTCATCCACGTCCGAACGTGTCGCCGATTCCGGCTCGTCGAAGTTCACAAAGATCGACAGCTGATCTTGCAGAATGCGTGCAGCATAAGCCACAGCGTCATCCGGGGTC
>JBATTI010000607.1:0-7408 GCA_049670445.1 Albidovulum sp.
GATCCGTGGTGTTGCGGATGCCGTGCTGGATGGTCAGGTGGATATCTTCGATCGAGCCACCCCAAAGCCATTCATTGTCCAACAGGTTCGGATAGCCCTTGGCCCCGGCCGCCCCTGCCCCATGGCATTGCGCGCACCAGGTTCGAAACACCGCCCCGCCTGCGTTTTTGGTATAATTGGCCAGATCCGGGTCCGATGCGATTGCGCCAAGTTCAGTTGCCACCAACCTGGTCTCAACCGGCGCATTGGCAGCTTCGAAAGTCTCGATCTCGGCGGCCACTTCCGCACGTGTCGAATAACCCAAAAGACCGGGTGTAGCGCCGGTAATCAGCGGCCATGCCGGGTAGGCGATCACGTAACCTATCCCCCAGATGATCGTGGCATAAAGGGTCCATAACCACCAGCGCGGCAAGGGATTGTTGAATTCCTCAATCCCGTCCCAGACGTGGCCGGTGGTTTCCGGATCGCCCGGCTTGGCATCAGGTTTCTTGCTCATTTCAATGCCTCCTTGGGCCGCTCATCGGCGGTTGCGGGCCGGTTTTCGTGGCGAAAGGGGATTTGTGCGACATCGGCATGGACGGCGCGCGATCCCGGCCGGAACACCCAGATCACGACGGTCACGAACACCCCGAACAGGGCCAAAAGCGCCCAGCTGTCGGCGAATTCACGCATCAAAGAATAAAGATCCATTTCCTAACCCCTTTCAGCGGCTGGCATCTGGCTGGAAGGTCGAAAAGTCGACCATCGTGCCCAGAACCTGAAGGTAAGCCACCAGTGCATCCATTTCAGACACGCCCGGATTTCCGTCGAAATTGCTGACGCCTGCGCCGGGGTAACGTTCCTGCAGCGCGTCATAATCGCTGTCAGGATCGGCCTGTGCGGCGAAATCGGCGCGCGCATTCGCGATCATATCCTCATCATAGGGCACGCCGACCATCGCATCGGTTTCCAGACGCTCGGTGATCCATTCCGGCTCAATCATCCGGCGGCCCAGAAAGCCGTATTTCGGCATCACGGATTCGGGCACCACGGATTGCGGATCGGTCAGGTGGGCGACATGCCATTCATCCGAATAGCGCCCGCCAACCCGCGCCAGATCCGGCCCCGTGCGTTTGGAGCCCTATTGGAACGGATGGTCATACATCGATTCCGCCGCAAGCGAGTAATGGCCATATCGTTCCACCTCATCCCGCATCGGGCGGATCATCTGGCTGTGACAGGTATAGCACCCCTCGCGGATGTAGATATCGCGCCCCGTCAGTTCCAGGGGCGTGTAGGGGCGCATTCCCTCGACCTTTTCGATGGTGTTTTGCAGGTAGAAAAGCGGGGCGATTTCGACAATCCCGCCGATCGCCACCACCGCAAGCGAGCAGACCAGCAAAAGGGTTGCGTTGCGTTCAAGAGCTTTGTGTTTGTCTAAAAATGCCATGTCCGGCCCCCTTATTCAGCCGGGACCGCGACCGAAACAGCACCGCGCAGGGGCTGTTTGGCAACGGTTGCCCAAAGATTGTAGACCATGATGCAGCCCCCGACGAGGTACATAACCCCCCCCAGCCCACGCACCACATACATCGGGAATTTGGCGGCCACCGTGTCGGCGAAGGCATTGACCAGGAAGCCTTGCGCATCCACTTCGCGCCACATCAGGCCTTCCATGATGCCCGTCACCCACATCGAGGAGGCATATAGAACGATCCCGATTGTCGCGAGCCAGAAGTGCCAGTTGACCAGGCTTAGCGAATATAGCCGCGCACGCCCCCAAAGCCTGGGCACAAGGAAG
Source organism: Albidovulum sp. (assembly GCA_049670445.1). Classification (GTDB taxonomy): domain Bacteria; phylum Pseudomonadota; class Alphaproteobacteria; order Rhodobacterales; family Rhodobacteraceae; genus TMP-24. The sequence goes on from JBATTI010000607.1 coordinate 1,781, forward strand.
TAAAGCGCCCCGAAGGTGATCATCCCGTTCCAGCCCAAAGCGCCGGAATGCACATGCCCGATCGTCCAGTCGGTGTAATGCGACAGCGAATTGACCGCGCGAATGGACATCATCGGGCCTTCAAACGTGCTCATCCCGTAAAAGCCGATCGACACGACCATCATCCGCAAGATCGGATCGGTGCGCAGCTTGTCCCATGCCCCCGAAAGCGTCATCAGACCGTTGATCATGCCGCCCCAGGAAGGCATCCACAAAACGATGGAAAACACCATGCCAAGGGTCGATGCCCAGTCCGGCAGGGCCGTGTAGTGCAGATGGTGCGGACCCGCCCAGATATAAAGAAAGATCAGCGCCCAGAAGTGGATGATCGACAGCTTGTAGGAATAGACCGGACGGTCGGCCTGTTTGGGAACGAAGTAGTACATCATGCCCAAAAAGCCCGCCGTCAGGAAGAAACCCACGGCATTATGGCCATACCACCACTGGGTCATCGCATCTTGCACGCCCGAGAAAAGCTGCACCGATTTTGACCCGAAGACCGACACCGGGATCGAGATGTTGTTTATCAGATGCAGCATCGCGACCGTCACGATGAACGAAAGATAAAACCAGTTCGCCACATAGATATGCGGCTCTCGGCGCTTGATGATCGTGCCCATGAAGACGGCCAGATAGGCCACCCAGACAATCGTCAGCCATATGTCCACATACCATTCCGGTTCTGCGTATTCCTTGGATTGCGTGGCCCCCAGAACATAGCCTGTGGCCGCCAGAACGATCACCAGTTGGTAGCCCCAAAAGACGAACCACGCGAGGTTGCCGCCCCAAAGCCGCGCGGCAGAGGTGCGTTGCACCACGTAAAAGGACGACATGATCAGCGCATTGCCACCAAAGGCAAAAATCACGGCCGAGGTATGCAAGGGGCGCAGGCGGCCAAAATTCAGATAGCCGTCGGTCAGGTCAGAGAGGTTCAGCACCGGAAAGGCCAGCTGGAAGGCGATGGTCACCCCCGCCAAGAACCCGACGACGCCCCAAATCGCGGTGGCAATGACGCCCGCGCGCACAACCCCGTCATTATATTCATGCGACCGGTCGGGCCGATCTTCCCCGACCTGCCGCAACACCCAAAGAAATGTGGCGCCTGCCGCCAGCATCACCGTCAGCGCATTCACCATATAGGCCAGATCACGCGCATAATTGGCAGCGATCGCGGCCAGAACCGTAATCACCGCCAGCGCTGCCAACTTGAAATAGTCGAACATGTTTGCGTCCCCTCGTATCATCACGGGCCTACAGCTTGGGCCAAGGCCGCCCCCCCTGTGGTGTCCGATCCAAAAGGCAGTAACCGCGCCCAGGGGCTGCCGCTTTGATCTACGTCAAGCGCCAGCCGCTTAGGGTTTGATCCGCATCAAGGCGGCCATCACCGCAAACCGGCACTCTGGCGTTTAAGACGCACCGCTTCATGGAGGAGATTGAGATGGCCTATAAATCGATCCTTACTGTCGTCACCAGTGCAGCCGCTGCACGGGTCCAAATCGATGCCGGTGTGGCCCTTGCCCGGCGCGAAGACGCACATCTTGACGTGATCTGCCTTGGGATCGACCGCAGCCAGGAGGGGTTTTACTATATAGGCGCGGCCCCGCTTCCCCCCGCGATACGGCAAGAAGAGGTCGGCGCAATGCAAGAGGCCCTGCGCGCGACAGAGGCCGCCGCGCGCGCCCAGCTTGACCCCGAGGATATCCGCTGGGCAACTGACAGCATCATCACCTTTCCCGGCCTGATCGGGCGAGAGATCGGCCTTCGCACCCGGTTTTGCGATCTTGTGATCATGCCCAAACCCTATGGCGCCGATGACGACACCGATCAGGCCAGTATCGTCGAAGCGGCGATATTTGACGGCCGCGCGCCCGTGCTTTTGTTGCCGCATGGCGCCACGGACGCTTCTTTTGGCAAGCGCATTGTCATCGCCTGGAACCAAAGCGACGAGGCGATGGTGGCGATCCGTGCCGCGCTGCCGCTGCTGAAATCCGCAAGCGTCGTGAATATCGCGGTCATTGCCCCCTCTGCGCATGATCCCGAACGCTCGGACCCCGGCGGCAAACTGTCGCAATTTCTGGCGCGGCACGGCGTGCGCTGCGAAGTTTCGGTGCTGGCCAAGACCTTGCCGCGCGTATCAGATGTCTTGTGCCGGCATGCATCTGACATCAACGCCGATCTGGTGGTGATGGGCGCCTATGGCCATTCGCGCCTGCGCGAAGCCATCCTGGGCGGCACCACGCGCGAGATGTTCGAAATCGCGACCCTGCCGATTCTGAGCGCGCATTAAGCCGCCGTAAGGGGCTTGCGGGTGGCGGCACCAATCAATGCCGCTTCTGGTCCGCCGGATAGACGCCCAGAAGCGTTACTGCCGAAGTGAAATAATCCAACTCCTCCAGCGCGCGCTGAACATTCGCGTCATCGGGGTGGCCCTCGATCTCGGCGTAAAACTGTGTGGCCGAAAACACCCCGTCAACCATATAGCTTTCAAGCTTGGTCATATTGACGCCATTGGTCGCAAACCCCCCCATGGCTTTGTAAAGGGCCGCCGGAATATTGCGGACCCGGAAGACAAAGCTGGTCATCATCCCCGCCGCACCGCGCCGCTTAAGGTCAGGGTCGCGCGACATCACCAAAAAGCGGGTGGTATTGTTGGATTTGTCCTCGATATGGCGGGCCAGAACATCAAGCCCGTAAATCTCGCCCGCAAGTTCGGACGCCAAGGCCGCGAGTTTCGGATCAGCCTTTTCGGCGACATGCCGGGCAGAGCCCGCCGTATCGGCCCCGGTGACCGGGCGCAGGTTATGCTGGCGCAGAAAGCTGCGGCATTGGCCCAAAAGCACCGTATGGCTCATCGTGGCTTCGATATCGGCCAGCTTGGTGCCCGGCACCGACAAAAGATTGATATGCACCCGCACGAAGGCCTCATCGACGATGTGAAGGCCGCTTTCGGGCAAAAGGTGGTGTATATCGGCGACCCTGCCATAGGTCGAGTTTTCGACCGGCAGCATGGCAAGATCGGCGTCACCGCGCCTGCAAAGCTCTATCGCATCTTCAAAAGTGGCGCAGGGGATGGCTTCCATATCGGGGCGCGCCTGATGGCAGGCCTGATGCGAATAGGCGCCGGGTTCTCCTTGAAAGGCGATGCGTCCTGTCATGGCGGCGGTCTCCTTTTGGGGCCAAAAACGGAAAGGGGCAATTCGCCGCGCTAACTATACCTTGATCACCGGCGGGGGAAGCGGATAGATACGGCCCGAGATAATGCCATAACCGGGGCGCGACATGTTCGACACAATGACAGTAACAAAGGCCGGCGGCGCGCTTTGCGGCGCGTTTTTGATCTTCCTCTTGGGAAAATGGGCGGCCGAGTCGCTTTATCACACCGGGGCCGAAGCCCATGGCGGTGAAGAAGTAGCCCAGGCCTATACGATCGACACCGGCGAAAGTGCGGGCGGCGAAGAAGAGGCCGAGGGCCCAGATTTCGCAACGCTTATGGCTGCGGCCGCTGCGGGCAAGGGCGAAAAGGTCTTTGGCAAATGCAAGGCCTGCCACAAGGTTGATGGCAGCAACGGCACCGGCCCGCATCTTGACGGGGTGGTGAACCGGGGGATTGCTTCTGTGGATGGCTTCAACTTTTCGGATGCGCTCAAAGGCCTTGGTGGCAATTGGGAAGCAGAACGGCTGAGTGATTTCATAGCCAATCCCAAGGCCTATGCCCCCGGCACCAAGATGAGCTTTGCAGGTCTGCCCAAGGGCGAAGACCGCGCCAATCTGATCGCCTATCTGCAATCGATTGGCGGCTGACCACAGCGACCGATAAAGAACACCAAAAGGCCGCTCCGGTTTCGGGCGGCCTTTTTTTTGCTGAAGATCGCTGAAGATCACGGGGCATCACGTATTCGCAACTTGCCGCCGGACCCTTGCGACATTAGCTTGATCGCCACCAATACGGCGCGGCCCCACAAGGCGGCGAAAACCACGGGGAAAGCTGATGCACAAGAAAAGCCGGACAATCGCAGTGACGCGGGGTTCAAACCGATCAGCACTGGCCATGCTGACCCTCGGCGCGGCCATCGGGTTTTGGCTTGTCGCGGCAAGCTGCCTGCGCGCGGAAGAGGTGGTGATCAAATCCCACGGCTATTCAAGCTTTGGCAGTTTGAAATACCCCGCCGATTTTGACCATCTTGACTACGTCAACCCCGACGCCCCGAAAGGCGGCGAAATCTCGGTCTGGGCTCCGGGTGGCTTTGACAGTTTCAACCAATATGCCCGTGATGGTGTGGCGGCCGCGCTGAATACCATCGGCAGCGAAAGCATCCTGACCACCGCGGCCGATGATGCCTACGGCCTTTACTGCTATTTGTGCACCACATTGGAATACCCCCAAGACCTGTCCTTCGTGACCTTCAATCTGCGCGACGATGTCACCTTCGCCGATGGCACCCCGATGACCGCCGATGACATTGCCTTCAGCTCTAACCTGTTCATGGAGCAAGGCATTCTTGAATATCGCCGTATAGTAGAGGGCTTTATCGACCGGGTCGAAGTAGAGGGGCCGTATCGCATCACCTTCTATTTCACCCCCACCGCGTCGCTGCGCGATCGTGTGGGTTTTGCAGGCGGCACCACGGTGTTTTCAAAGGCATGGTTTGAGAAAACCGGCGCGCGGCTTGATAAGGCAACCCAGGAACCGTTCTTGTCAACGGGCGCCTATGTGCTGGACAGTTTCAAATTCAACAGCCGCATCGTTTACGCCCGCAACCCGAATTATTGGGGCGCCGATGTGCCCTTCAACCGCGGGCGCAACAATTTTGACCGCATCCGGGTTGAATATTTTGCCGACAGCGATGCCGCTTTTGAAGGGTTCAAGGCCGGGAATTATACCTTCCGCGAAGAAGGCTCCTCTCAGGATTGGGCGGTGGGGTACAACTTTGAGGCCATAGAAAAAGGCTGGGTCAAGCGTGAAGAGATCCCCGATGGCACGGTCGGGGGCCGGCTTTCGTGGGTTTTCAATCTTGACCAGCCAAAGTGGCAAGACGCCCGTGTCCGCGATGCAATCGCGATGATGTTCAATTCCGAATGGTCGAAAAAAGCGCTCCAATACGGCCTTTACGAACGCCCGGTTTCTTATTGGTCGAACACCGATCTTGCGGCATCCGGTGTGCCGGGTGAAGATGAATTGGCCTTGCTGCGCCCACTGGTCGAGGAAGGGCTTTTCGATGCCGCGATCCTGACCGATGAAGCAAGGGTGCCGGTCCAGAACAATGCCGACGCAAACCGCCCGGCGCGGCGCATCATCCGCGATGCGGGTGCGCTTCTGGAAGAGGCGGGCTGGACCATCGGCGATGACGGCATGCGGCGCAATGCGCAAGGCGAGGTGCTGAGCCTGACGATTATCCAATACAGCCCGACCTATGATCGCTTCATCAACCCCTTTATCGAGAACCTTGCCCTTATCGGGGTTCGCGGCAAGCTTGAGCGGATTGATGTGTCGCAATATGTTGAAAGACGCCGGTCCGGCGAGTTCGATCTTACCAATCAGCTTTTCGACATGCCTTTTGAACCCTCGCTTGGCTTGCAGCAATGGTTCGC
>JBATTI010000608.1:0-10418 GCA_049670445.1 Albidovulum sp.
GCGCTTGAGCTGTTCAAGCCATTCATCTATTCGCGGCTTGAGGCCAAAGGTCTGTCTTCGACCGTCAATCAAGCCAAGAAGCTTGTCGAGAAAGAACGCCCCGAAGTTTGGGATATCCTCGACGAGGTTATCCGCGAACATCCGGTCATGCTGAACCGTGCGCCAACCCTGCACCGATTGGGCATTCAGGCGTTTGAACCGGTCTTGATCGAAGGTAAGGCGATCCAGCTTCACCCGCTTGTCTGCTCGGCCTTCAACGCCGACTTTGACGGCGACCAGATGGCTGTTCACGTACCGCTGAGCCTTGAGGCACAGCTTGAATGCCGCGTCCTGATGATGTCCACGAACAACGTTCTGTCGCCCGCCAACGGTGCGCCGATCATCGTGCCATCGCAGGATATGGTCTTGGGCCATTACTACGTCTCGATGGAGCGTAAGGGCATGAAGGGCGAGGGCATGATCTTCGCGTCACCTGACGAAGTGCAGCACGCGCTTGATTCAGGCGAAGTCGATCTTCATGCGAAAATCCAGTGCCGCATCGAACAGGTCGATGACGAAGGCAATGTGGTGAACAACCGGATTGAAACCACGCCGGGCCGGGTTCGGCTTGGTGGGCTTTTGCCGCTGAATGCCAAGGCACCTTTCGAGCTGGTCAACCGCCTGCTTCGCAAGAAAGACGTGCAAAACGTCATTGATACCGTCTACCGCTACTGCGGCCAGAAGGAGAGCGTGATCTTTTGTGACCAGATCATGGGTCTGGGCTTCCGCGAGGCGTTCAAGGCCGGTATTTCCTTTGGCAAGGATGACATGGTCATCCCCGACACCAAATGGGATATCGTCAACGGTGTCCGCGATCAGGTGAAGGAATTCGAACAGCAATATATGGACGGCCTGATCACCCAGGGTGAGAAATACAACAAGGTCGTCGATGCCTGGTCGAAATGTTCGGACGAAGTTGCGGCCGAAATGATGAAGGAAATCTCGGCCGTTCGCTATGATGATGCGGGCGCTGAGAAGGAACCGAACTCGGTCTATATGATGTCGCATTCCGGTGCGCGTGGCTCGCCCGCGCAGATGAAGCAGTTGGGCGGGATGCGTGGTCTGATGGCCAAGCCCTCGGGCGAGATCATCGAAACGCCGATCATCTCGAACTTCAAGGAAGGTCTGACCGTTCTTGAATACTTCAACTCCACCCACGGCGCGCGTAAAGGTCTGGCCGATACCGCGCTCAAGACGGCGAACTCGGGCTATCTGACCCGCCGTCTGGTTGACGTCGCCCAGGATTGCATCGTGCGTCAGCGTGATTGTGGCACCGAACGCGCCATCACCGCTTCGGCGGCCGTCAATGACGGTGAGGTTGTATCACCGCTGAGCGAACGCATCCTTGGCCGGGTTTCTGCCGATGACATTCTGGTTCCGGGCACCGATGAGGTGATCGCCGCCAAGAATGAGCTTTTGGACGAACGCAAGGCCGATAAGATCGAAGCCGCTGGTGTGGCCTCGGTACGCATCCGCTCGGCCCTCACCTGTGAGGCCGAAGAGGGTGTTTGCGCCATGTGCTATGGTCGTGACCTTGCACGCGGTACGCTGGTGAACCAGGGCGAAGCGGTGGGCATCATCGCGGCGCAATCCATCGGCGAACCGGGCACCCAGTTGACCATGCGGACCTTCCACATCGGCGGTATCGCCCAGGGTGGTCAGCAATCCTTCCAGGAAGCCAGCCAGGAAGGTAAGGTCGAATTCCGCAATGCCATGCTGCTTGAAAACGCCAGCGGCGAATCCATCGTCATGGGCCGGAATATGCAGATCGCCATTATCGACGAGGCAGGTCAGGAACGGGCTTCCCACAAGATCAGCTATGGTGCGAAAATCCACGTCAAGGACGGCGCAACCGTCTTGCGTGGCGCCAAGCTTTACGAATGGGATCCCTACACCTTGCCGATCATCGCCGAAAAGGCGGGTGTCGCGAAATTTGTCGACCTCATCTCGGGCATCGCTGTTCGCGATGAGACTGATGACGCCACCGGCATGACCCAAAAGATCGTGATCGACTGGCGCACCGCGCCAAAAGGCAACGATCTTAAGCCTGAAATCATCGTGATGGACCCCGCCACCGGCGAGCCTGTTCGCAATGAAGCCGGCAACCCGGTCAGCTATCCGATGTCGGTCGATGCGATCTTGTCGGTCGAAGACGGGCAGGATGTGAAGGCCGGTGACGTGGTTGCGCGTATTCCGCGTGAAGGTGCACGTACCAAGGACATCACCGGTGGTCTGCCGCGCGTGGCCGAACTCTTTGAAGCCCGCCGTCCGAAGGACAACGCCATCATCGCCGAAATCGACGGCTATGTGCGCTTTGGCAAGGACTACAAGAACAAGCGCCGCATCACCATCGAACCTGCGGACGAATCCTTGCAGCCGGTGGAATACATGGTCCCGAAGGGCAAGCACATTCCGGTTCAGGAAGGTGACTATGTGCAAAAGGGCGACTACATCATGGACGGCAATCCGGCGCCGCATGATATCTTGCGCATCATGGGGATTGAGGCCTTGGCCGATTACCTTATCGACGAAGTGCAAGACGTCTACCGGTTGCAGGGCGTGAAGATCAACGACAAGCATATCGAGGTGATCGTTCGCCAGATGCTGCAAAAGATCGAGATCCTTGATAGCGGCGATTCGACCATGCTGAAGGGTGAAAACTTCGACAAGGCCGAGTTCATGGAAGAGAACGAGAAGACCATCGCTCGCGGCGGGCGTCCTGCCACGGGTGAACCGGTTCTTCTGGGGATCACCAAGGCAAGCTTGCAGACCCGCAGCTTCATCTCGGCGGCGTCCTTCCAGGAAACCACGCGGGTTCTGACCGAGGCTTCGGTGCAGGGCAAGCGCGACCATCTGGTCGGGCTGAAGGAAAACGTCATCGTTGGCCGCCTGATCCCGGCGGGCACCGGTGGGGCAACCAGCCGTGTGCGCAAGATCGCCCATGACCGCGACCTGGCCGTGATCGAGGCGCGCCGGAATGAGGCCGAACAGGCCGCAGCCCTTGCCGCCCCGATCGAAGAGATCGAGATCGACATCGACAGCGCCATGGCCGAAAGCCTGGAAAGCCGCGATTGATCTGGCTGGCCTGTCTGGCCAGTTGATCTGATATTTGGAACCCCCGCCCCAACCGGCGGGGGTTTTTTGTTGGCGCCCGGTGATGCGCCAAGTCAGCGCAGCATTGGACATAACGCTTGACTGGATGCGGAAACTTGGGCTGATCCTGCCGGGGTAGTTTCAATCTGACCCCGGCAAGGAGGCACCATGAAGGCCTGGCAATGTGGCATGACCCCCGGCCGCGAGGATATGCGGTTGACCGATCTGCCCGAACCCTCCACCGCTTCTGACGACGTGCTGATTGATATCCACGCCACGGCGGTCAACTTTTCCGACCTTTTGATGGCCGAGGACAAATATCAGGTCAAACCGCCGCGGCCCTTCGTGCCCGGACAGGAAATTGCCGGAGTGGTCGTTTCGGCGCCAAAAGGCGCGGGCTTTGCCCCCGGCGACCGGGTGATGAGCAAGGTCACCTCCGGCGGCTTTGCCGAACGCATCTCGGTGCCTGCGCATATGCCGATCGCTATCCCCGAAAATCTGTCATTCGTGCAAGCCGCCGCCATGCCGGTGGCCTATATCACCGCCATGGTTGGCCTGTCGGAATGCAGCACCGTCAACCCCGGTGATTGGGTGCTGGTGCATGCGGCCTCTGGTGCCACAGGGCTTGCCGCACTTGAGGTCGCCGTGGCGATGGGTGCGCGGGTGATTGCGGCGGCGTCCAGCCCCGATAAACGCGCCATCGCCGCCGCCCATGGTGCCGAGATCTTGATTGACTATACCGCCGCTGATTGGGTGGCAAAGGTCAAAGACGCCACCGGCGGCGCCGGAGCCCGGATCATCTTTGACCCGGTCGGGGGCGATGTGGGCGAGGCGAACTTGCGCGCCATTGCCCGTGACGGCACGATCTTGATCGTTGGCTTTGCCTCGGGGCGGATACAGGCACTGGCCGCCAATCGCCTGATGCTCAAACGTGCAGCCGCGCGTGGGGTTTCGTGGAATCATGATCTTGATGCCGATATGCTTGCCCGCTGCAACCAACGCATCATGGCCATGCTGCAAAAGGGGCAGCTATCGCCCGAGATAAGTGTCTATCCCGGCCTGACCGCCCTGCCCCAAGCCCTTGATGATCTGGCCGCGCGCCGGTCTACCGGCAAACTTGTCCTGGACCTGAAGGCGGGCTGACCCTGCCGCCCAATCTTCATGGGCCATGTCCTTGCATCGCCCTTGTCCCAAAATCGATGCAGATGCCGGGTTGGCCATTGCCAAGAAAATCGACTAGATAGCGCATCAAAGCCTGTGGGATGCCTGGTGTCGCCCTCCACATGCACCCAAACCAAGTAAAAGTGGCCTAAGTGATTAAAAAGCTTCTTACCAATATGGCCGGCCCGCTGATCAGTCGGCTTGTCGCTGAAAACCTTCGCGCGCAGATCCCGCTTTATGCGGCATCTATTGTTGCAATGGTTTTCATCGCGGCGACCACGGCGATGGTCGCATGGGTCATGCAATATATCGTTGAATCAATGACCGACCCCAATGACCGGGCCAAGGTGTTCATGGTCGCGGGTGCTGTCGTCGCAATTTTCTTCGTGAAAGGTGTTGCCAGTTATGTGCAGGTTGTCGCCCTGACCCGTGCGGGCAACCGTATCGTCGCCAATCAGCAAAGAAAGCTTTATGCCAAGCTGCTGCGGCAAGGTGCATCATTTTTCAACCTGACCGAATCTTCACATCTTCTGATGCGCTTGACCCAATCGGCGCAGTCTGCACGTGCGATCATCGACATTCTGGTCACCGCTTTCGTGCGCGATTTTCTGACCCTGATCGGCCTGATCGCGGTCATGGTTTACCAGCAGCCAACGCTTTCGATCATCTCGCTGATGATAGGCCCGCTTGCGTTATTGGGTGTGCGCCGGATTCTCAAGAAAGTCCGCGCGATCATGGAGCTTGAGATGGCCTCGCTGGCCGAGATCATCAAGGTCATTCAAGAAACCTCTGCGGGGATATTCGTGGTCAAGGCATTCGCCTTGGAGGATAAGATGGCCTCGCGGATGAATGCGGCCGTCCTTCAGGTCGAAAAACGTTCAAACGCCATTGCCCGGTTGGAGGCCATCACCAGCCCGCTGATGGATACGCTGTCGGGCTTTGCCATAGGCGCCGTCGTGGCGCTGAGTGCGGTGAACCTTTTTGGCGAAGCGACCGCCTCTGCGGGGCAGCTTATGTCCTTCGTCACCGCACTTTTGATGGCGTATGAACCGGCAAAGCGCCTGTCGCGTATGCGTGTGACGATTGAAGCCAATATGGTCGGCGTGCGCATGATGTTCGACCTTCTCGATCAACCCGAAACCATGGTCGAAGCGCCCGATGCGATCGATCTGGGCAAAGGTCCGGGCTTGGTAACATTTACGGATGTCGGTTTTTCTTATGGTGAGGGCAAACCCGTCCTCAGCGATCTGACCATTGTCTGCGAAGCTGGTAAGACAACGGCGCTCGTCGGGCCATCGGGCGGCGGGAAATCAACGATCCTGAGCCTGATTTTGCGGCTTTATGATCCAAGCACCGGCAGCGTGTCGATTGATGGCACCGATCTTCGCCACTCATCACTCAGATCGCTGCGCGACAAGATTTCATTCGTCGGACAAGGCACATTCCTGTTTTCGGCCAGCGTTCTGGAAAACATCCGTCTCGGTCACCCCGAAGCCACTGAAGAACAGGTGATCGAAGCTGCGAAGGCGGCCAATGCGCATGAGTTTATCGTAGCCCTGCCCCAAGGCTATGACACGCAAGTCGGCGAAAACGGCGCATTCTTGTCTGGTGGCCAAAAGCAGCGACTTGCGATTGCGCGCGCAATCCTGAAAGACAGCCCGATCTTGCTATTGGACGAAGCCACAAGTGCACTTGATTCGCGCTCGGAAGCATTGGTGCAAGAAGCGATCCACCGCCTGACACGTGACCGCACCACGATTGTCATCGCACACCGGCTTTCAACCGTGCTTGAAGCCGACAAGATTTGCGTGATCAACGAAGGCCAGATGGTCGAAGAAGGCACAACCGAGGAACTTTTGGCCAAGAACGGCCTCTTCCGCAGCTTCTACGATCAACAGTTCCGCAGCGTCGGCTAACCGGATGCGGCAGATGTGTTCCGTTTGCCTCTGTTCCGTTTGCCTCTGTTCCGTTTTCTGGCGCAATCGGCTATAGAAACGGGCTTACGCGCCCCAAGGATCACCGATGAACAGTCCGCATGACCAGACCCCGCTTGTGCCCGAAGTGCGCGCCGTTGCCCGCAACCTGCCAAAGGACGGACCCGTCAACCTTGTCGGCATGCCCCGTGACGCAATGCGCGACGCCCTTATCCGTGTGGGCACGCCGGAACGGCAGGCGAAAATGCGGGTGGGGCAGATCTGGCAATGGCTGTACCACTGGGGCCTGCGCGACTTTGCCGGGATGAGCAATCTGGCCAAAGATTACCGCGCACTTCTGGCCGAGCATTTCACCATTGCCCTGCCCGAGGTTGTCTCAAAACAAGTCTCTGCCGATGGCACCCGCAAATATCTGGTGCGCATTGCCGGCGGGCACGAAGTTGAAACCGTCTATATCCCGGAAGAAACGCGCGGTACTTTGTGCATCTCTTCTCAGGTAGGTTGCACGCTGACCTGTTCGTTTTGCCACACGGGCACGCAAAAACTGGTGCGCAACCTGACACCGGATGAAATCGTCGGTCAAGTGATGCTGGCCCGGGACGATCTTGGCGAATGGCCAGAGCAGGGCGCACCGAATTGTGAAACCCGCCAGATCAGCAATATCGTGCTGATGGGTATGGGCGAGCCTTTGTATAATTTCGACAATGTCCGCGACGCCATGAAAGTGGTGATGGACAATGAAGGCATCGCCCTTGGCCGCCGCCGGATCACGCTGTCGACCTCGGGTGTGGTGCCCGAGATTGCCCGTACGGCCAATGAAATCGGCTGCCTTTTGGCCGTCAGCTTTCACGCCACTACGGATGATGTCCGCGACCGGTTGGTGCCGATCAACAAGAAATGGAACATCGCCACCTTGCTTGACGCCTTGCGCGCCTATCCGGGTCTGTCAAATTCCGAACGCATCACGTTTGAATATGTGATGCTGGACGGGGTGAATGACAGCAAGGAAGACGCCTACCGTTTGGTCGAGCTGATCCGTGGCATCCCGGCCAAGATCAACCTTATCCCCTTCAACGAATGGCCCGGCGCGCCCTTCAAGCGATCATCTGGCAACCGCATTCATGCCTTTGCCGATATCATCCATGATGCAGGCTATGCGTCGCCCATCCGCACCCCGCGGGGCGAAGATATCATGGCCGCTTGTGGTCAACTCAAATCGGCAACCGAGCGGGCGCGGAAGTCTCGCGCCGTGATCGCAGCCGAGGCGGGGCAGTGAACCATTGCGCCTACAGCGTTTAACGTTTCGTTAACCTTGGGCGGCGACAGTTCCGCCATGATTGATGTCCCCTTGAAGCTGCCCGAACCGACGCTGGCCGCGCTGCAACAGATCGCGGCGACAAGGGATGTTTCCGTAGGTCAGGTGCTGCGCGACTTTATCGACCACGAGTTGCGCCGCCTTGCCGAAGCGAAGACGCCTGTCAGGGCGGATGAGCGGCTCGTCGCGCCCTTGCGTGCGCTCCTCGCCGATGACTTCGCCTATGCAAAAGGCTGGGATGATCTTCAGTCCCGTCTGGCCCTGAAAGGCTACGCCTTGCGCGAAGCGGGCGGTGGGCTCGCCCTTTATGACAAGACAAAGAACGCCAGGCTCTGCAAAGGTTCAGAGCTTGGCTATGGCTATGCCAGCCTCATGCGCAAATTCGGATCACCCTTTCCCGGCCATTCCCATCGCTGGCTGTTCGACCGGGTCCGCGACGAGGCGCCACAGCGTTACTGATCATCGCCGTTCTGCGCCAAATCCCCGCCATAGAAATCGGAAATAGCGGCGAAGGCCTCTTCTGCGGTTTCGACATATTGAAACAGCGCCAGATCCTCGTCCGAAATCGTGCCTGCATCGGCAAGTGCCGCCCAGTTGATGATTCCATCCCAAAAGCTGCGGCCAAACAGCAAGAACGGCACTTTCGCCATACGCCCGGTCTGGATAAGCGTCAGCGCCTCGAACATCTCATCCATTGTCCCAAAACCGCCCGGAAAGATGCAGATCGCCTTGGCGCGCATCAAGAAATGCATCTTGCGAATGGCGAAATAGTGGAAGTTGAAACACAGATCCGGGGTCACATATTCATTCGGCGCCTGCTCGTGCGGCAAAACGATACTGAGGCCAATCGAATAGCCCCCCGCCTCATGCGCCCCCCGGTTGCCTGCCTCCATCACCCCGGGGCCGCCGCCTGTGACAATCACATCCTCGCGCCCGTAACTGGCATTCGATTTCTCGGTCATCAACCGGGCAAAGCGCCGTGCCTCTTCGTAATACCGCGAAAGATCGGCAAGGGTTTTGGTGCGCGCCTTGTTCTTTTCGGCCGGTTCGGGAATGCGCGCGCCGCCAAACAAGACAATCGTCGACAAGATGCCGCGTTCGTCCAGCATCATCTGCGGCTTGAGAAGTTCAAGTTGCAAGCGGACCGGGCGCAGCTCTTCGCGGCACATGAATTCTTCGTCGGTGAATGCAAGCCGGTAGGCAGGCGCACGGGTCTGGGCGGTGTCGGGAATACGGTCGGCGGCCTCAACATCTTGGTGGCTGTCGCGAAACGGATGGCGGCGGGGGTCGTCTTTCATGGGCGCGTCCTTTGGTATGCTCTAACCCGAGACCTAGCGGTTTTACCCGCATGAGGCCAGCCGGTGAACGCGCAATGGCGCAACTGAGTTACGCTTGGTCGCATTGCCTCCGGCCACGCATCCCCCTATAGCCCATGTCAACATTCAGACGAAACCCAAAGGGAGCCGATCCATGTCAAATGCCCAGCTGGAACAAGCCATCGAAGCCGCCTGGGAGGCGCGCGATGCGATCACGCCCGCCACCAAGGGCGATGCCCGCGACGCGATTGAGGCGACCTTGACCGCACTTGATAGCGGCGCATTGCGCGTGGCTGAGCGTCAGGCGGATGGTCACTGGCATGTCAACCAATGGGCCAAGAAGGCGGTTTTGCTGTCCTTCCGGCTGCGCGATATGGAGCCGATCTCGGGTGGGAATGGCGGCACGACATGGTGGGACAAGGTCCCCTCAAAGTTCGACGGCTGGGGCGACAACCAGTGGCGTGCAGCAGGTTTCCGCGCCGTCCCCGGTTCGATCGTTCGCCGCTCGGCCTTTATCGGCAAGGGCGTGGTCTTGATGCCGTCCTTCGTCAATATCGGTGCTTATGTTGACGAAGGCTCAATGGTCGATGGCTGGGCCACAGTCGGATCTTGTGCGCAGATCGGCAAGAATGTGCATCTATCCGGCGGTGTAGGCATCGGCGGCGTGTTGGAGCCGATGCAGGCGGGACCGACAATCATTGAAGACAACTGCTTTATCGGCGCGCGATCCGAGGTGGTGGAAGGCTGTATCATCCGCGAAGGTTCGGTCCTTGGCATGGGGGTTTTCATCGGCCAATCCACCAAAATCGTGGACCGCGAAACCGGCGATGTCTTTTACGGCGAAGTCCCTGCAGGCTCGGTCGTTGTTGCCGGTTCTATGCCCTCGAAAAACGGGATCAATCTTTATTGCGCCGTGATCGTGAAAAAGGTCGATGCACAGACGCGGTCAAAAACCTCGATCAACGAGCTTTTGAGGGACTAGGCGGCATGCAATGCGCCGCGTTGCAGGTTTTTTTTGTTAAAATGAAGCGCTGCTTCAAGGATGCACCATGACCGACAACAAAGAAAAGCCCAAGCGCCCGCAGCAGGTCTACAGCTTGCTTGTTGAAGTCGGGCGCAAAACCGGCGACGGCTTGCCAAAAGGCGCCAAAGGGGCGGCACTTTTATGCTATTCCACCGGGGTTTCCGAGGATGAGGCCGTGCGCGAATGTGTGGCGGTTTTGAAGGTGGCCGACATGGCCCCGCTGGATGTCATCGGCTACGGCACCTTGGCCGAGCGCGAAGCACAAGGCTTTGAGATTGGCGAGGGAGAGCGCGAATTGATGGCACAGGCGCTGGCCGATAATGCCGTGGTGGTGGTTCAGGTCACACCGTTTTTCGGCGACAAGGACCGCGCCGAAGCGCTTGAAGCATAAGACCTGACGGAGATTTACAGTGACTCAATCAACCGATCCCGTGATGCTTGCCGCCGACCTGATCCGCTGCCCATCGGTCACGCCCGACGAAGGTGGTGCGCTTGTTTTGCTGGAAAGTCTGTTGTCGGGCGCGGGTTTCGAATGC
>JBATTI010000609.1:0-6070 GCA_049670445.1 Albidovulum sp.
ACCCATGTCAGGGATTTCTATAGTTCCGTTCCGGGGACCGCAAGAAATGTCGCAATTACGCATATGGGAAGTCATAAATTTCTCATTGCTGCGGTTGAATGTTAGGGAACCCATGTGGCCGTACACACAAACGAAACCACCGGCGTGATTTGCGAGTGTCTCACTCACTATCAAGGCACGTCCAACACCGAACAGGCGATAGCCTATGGCATCAAACCCGCCAGCCCCCTCCCCTAACCATCCCCCACAAAAAAATAGGAACCACCCCTACCGTGACCACAGCCCCTCAGCCCCGCCCCTGCCCGGCCTGCGATGCGTCTGACGCTTCGCGGATTGCGGCCTATTCGCGGGGCGAATGGGATGTGGTGGCCTGCGATCCTTGCGGTTTTGTCTATCTGCAAAACCCGGTGACCTATGAGGCGCTCAAGGAAGATTTCGCCTGGGAAAAGGCCTATGCGGCGTCCAAGGTGGAAAAGCGCGGCTCTTCGCCCCTTTCAGGGCTCAACCGCCGGATCCGCAAGGCGCTTGGCCATCGCTCCGGTCGGCGCGGCGAAAAGGTCTGGACCCGCGCCTTCGGGCAGGGCCGCATCCTCGATATCGGCTGTGGTGATTATCTGCGCCCGTCCAAACCGATGATCCCCTACGGTGTCGAACTTTCGAGCGAACTTCACGCCCGCGTTGACCCCCTGATGCGGGCGCGGGGCGGCTATTGTCTGCATGCGCCCGGCGCCGAAGGCATCTGGCAGTTTGACGCGGGTTTCTTCGATGGCATCATCATGAGCTCTTATCTTGAGCATGAGACCGAGATGCGCCGCGTGCTGGAGGGGGCCTTTCGCGCGCCGAAACCCGGCGGCGCGGTCTTTATCCGCGTGCCCAACTATGCCTCGCTCAACCGCCGGGTCATGGGGCCGAAATGGTGCGGGTTCCGCTATCCCGACCATGTCAATTACTTCACCCTCGCCAGTCTGACCCGCGTAGCAGGCCTGTCGGGATTTCTGACCAAACTCGTGAACCGGACAACCCTTTGGGTGGATGACAATATCCAGGTCCTGCTTATCAAGCCGCAACATTCCTGAGGAAGCGAAAACATGGCCGTACTCGTAAACGAAAATACCCGCGTCATCTGTCAGGGCCTGACCGGCTCTCAGGGCACGTTCCACACCGAGCAGGCGATTGCTTATGGCACGCAGATGGTCGGCGGGGTGACGCCGGGCAAGGGCGGGATGGATCATCTGGGCCTGCCGGTCTTTGATAGCGTCCATGAAGCCCGCGCCGCCACCAGTGCCAATGCATCCGTCATCTATGTGCCGCCGCCGTTTGCCGCCGATAGTATCCTTGAGGCGATCGATGCCGAGATGGAGCTGATCGTTTGCATCACCGAAGGCATTCCGGTTTTGGACATGATGAAGGTGAAGCGCGCGCTTGAAGGCTCCAAAAGCCGCCTTATCGGCCCCAATTGTCCCGGTGTCATCACTCCGGGCGCCTGCAAGATCGGCATCATGCCCGGCCATATCCACAAACGCGGATCCTGCGGCGTCGTCTCGCGTTCGGGCACGCTGACCTATGAGGCGGTCAAGCAGACCACCGATCTGGGCCTTGGCCAGTCCTCGGCCGTGGGGATCGGGGGTGACCCGATCAAGGGCACCGAACATATCGATGTGCTTGAGCTGTTTCTGGCCGATCCCGAAACCACCTCGATCATCATGATCGGCGAAATCGGCGGGTCCGCCGAGGAAGAGGCCGCACAGTTTCTGGCCGATGAGAAAAAGCGTGGCCGCTGGAAGCCGACCGCCGGTTTCATCGCCGGGCGCACCGCCCCGAAAGGCCGGCGCATGGGCCATGCGGGCGCCATCGTCGCCGGCGGCAAGGGCGATGCGGAAAGCAAGATCGAGGCGATGAAAGCCGCCGGTATCGTGGTGGCCGACAGCCCGGCGGGCCTTGGTGAGGCCGTGATGAAGGCGATAGGCTGAACCGAAACAGCCCCGGAAATCCTCCGGGGCCCTTTCCCTCTTCGAGGTGACGATATGACCGACCATCCCCAGAACGACCAGTTCCATGCCTCCAGCTTCCTGCAAGGGGCCAATGCCGAATATGTCGAACAGATGTATGCGCGCTTTGCCGATGATCCGGGGGCAGTGGATGCCACCTGGGCTGCCTTCTTCCGCTCGCTTGGGGATGCAGAGGGCGATGTGCGCAAAGAAGCGCAAGGGGCGTCCTGGGACCGGGCCGACTGGCCGCCGGTGCCTTCGGATGATCTGACCGCCGCGATGACCGGCGAATGGCCGGTTGAGGCGAAGGGGGCGGGCGACAAGATCCGCGCCAAGGCCGCCGAGGCCGGGGTTGCGGTGACCGATGATCAGATCAAACGCGCGGTGCTGGATTCCATCCGCGCATTGATGATCATCCGCGCCTACCGGATCCGTGGCCATCTGGTGGCCGACCTTGATCCGCTGAAAATGCGCGATGAAAAGCTTCACCCGGAACTTGACCCGAAATCCTACGGCTTTGCCGAGGCCGATATGGACCGGCCGATTTTCATCGACAAGGTGCTGGGGCTTGAACATGGCTCGATGCGGCAGATCCTGGATATCGTGCGGCGCACCTATTGCGGCACTTTCGCGCTGCAATATATGCATATCTCCGATCCTGAACAGGCCGGCTGGCTTAAGGAACGGATCGAAGGTTACGGCAAGGAGATCAGCTTTACCCGCGAAGGCCGCCGGGCGATTCTGAACAAGCTGGTCGAGGCCGAGGGGTTCGAGAAATTCCTGCATGTCAAATATATGGGCACCAAGCGCTTTGGCCTTGATGGCGGCGAAGCGCTGATCCCGGCGATGGAACAGATTGTCAAACGCGGCGGCAGCCTTGGCGTTAAGGATATCGTCATCGGCATGCCGCACCGGGGGCGTCTGTCGGTGCTGGCCAATGTGCTGGCCAAGCCCTACCGCGCGATTTTCAACGAATTTCAGGGCGGCAGCTTCAAGCCCGATGAGGTTGATGGCTCGGGCGATGTGAAATACCACCTTGGCGCCTCAAGTGACCGGACCTTTGACGGCAACACCGTCCACCTTGGCCTGACGGCCAACCCAAGCCATCTGGAGGCGGTGAACCCCGTGGTTCTGGGCAAGGTGCGGGCCAAACAGGCACAGCTGGGCGATACGGCGCGCGAACAGGTGCTGCCGATCCTGCTGCATGGCGATGCGGCCTTTGCAGGCCAGGGCGTGGTGGCCGAATGTTTCGGGCTTTCGGGCCTGACCGGCCACCGCACCGGCGGCACCATCCATATCATCGTCAACAACCAGATCGGCTTTACCACGGCGCCGTCGTTCAGCCGGTCATCCCCCTACCCGACCGATATCGCCCTGATGGTTGAAGCGCCGATTTTCCACGTCAATGGCGACGACCCCGAAGCGGTGGTTCATGCCGCCCGGGTTGCCACCGAATACCGGCAGAAGTTCCACAAGGATGTGGTCATCGACATCTTCTGCTACCGCCGCTTTGGCCATAACGAAGGCGATGAGCCGATGTTCACCAATCCGGCGATGTATAAAAACATCAAGACCCACAAGACCACCTTGCAGCTATACACCGAACGGCTGGTCAAGGACGGTCTGATCCCGGAAGGCGAGATCGAGGATATGAAGGCGGCCTTTCAGGCCAAGCTCAATACCGATTTTGAAATCGGCCGCAACTACAAGCCGAACAAGGCCGACTGGCTGGATGGCCGCTGGTCGCATATCAACAAGAACGACGCGGAATACACCCCCGGCGATACGGCCATATCGGTCAAGACGCTTAAGGATATTGGCAAGGCGCTGGTGCGTCTGCCGGATAGCTTTGACGTTCACAAGACCGTGGCACGGCAGATGGAAACCAAGGCCAAGATGTTCTCATCGGGGAAGGGGTTTGACTGGGCCACAGCCGAAGCGGTGTCCTTCGGTTCGCTGCTGGTCGAGGGCTATCCGGTGCGCCTGTCGGGGCAAGATTGCACGCGCGGCACCTTCTCTCAGCGCCATTCGGCCTTTGTCGATCAAACCACCGAAGACCGCCACTATCCGCTTAATCATATCCGTGCGGGCCAATCGCGTTACGAGGTGATTGATTCCATGCTGTCGGAATATGCGGTTCTGGGCTTTGAATACGGCTATTCGCTGGCCGAACCCAATGCGCTGGTGATGTGGGAGGCGCAGTTTGGCGATTTCGCCAATGGCGCGCAGATCATGTTCGATCAGTTCATTTCCTCTGGCGAAAGCAAATGGCTGCGGATGTCGGGGCTTGTCTGCCTGTTGCCGCATGGCTGGGAAGGCCAGGGTCCGGAACATTCCTCGGCCCGGCTTGAACGCTTCTTGCAGCAATGCGCGCAAGACAACTGGATCATCGCCAATTGCACAACCCCGGCCAACTATTTCCACATTCTGCGCCGTCAGCTGCACCGGGGCTTTCGCAAGCCCTTGGTGCTGATGACGCCGAAATCCCTGCTGCGCCACCCGATGTGCATCTCTGATGCCGCCGATTTCACCACCGGATCGACCTTCCACCGCGTCTTGTGGGATGATGCGCAAAAGGGCCATTCCGAAACCAAGCTGGTCGCCGACAAGAAAATCAAGCGCGTGGTGATGTGTTCGGGCAAAGTCTATTACGACCTTCTGGCCGAACGCGACGCACGCGGCATCGACGATATCTACCTGCTCAGGCTTGAACAGTTCTACCCCTTCCCCGCGCAGGCCGTCACCAAAGAGCTTGGGCGTTTCAAAGGTGCCGAGGTTATCTGGTGCCAGGAAGAACCCAAGAACCAAGGGGCCTGGACCTTTGTTGAACCCAATATCGAATGGGTGTTGGGCCGCAACAAGGCAAGCCAGCCGCGCCCGCGCTTTGTCGGGCGCCACGCCTCGGCCTCGCCTGCGACCGGGCTTGCAAGCCGTCACAAGTTCGAACAGGAGGCGCTGGTCAACGAAGCGCTGACGCTGGAGGGCTGATGACAAAAATCCATGTTCCAACCTTAGGCGAAAGCATAACCGAGGCGACGGTGGCCACCTGGTTCAAGAAACCCGGTGATGCCGTCGCCGTCGATGAAATGCTGTGTGAGCTTGAGACAGATAAAGTCACCGTCGAGGTGCCAAGCCCGGTGGCAGGCCGCATGGGCGAAATCCATGCGGCGGAAGGCGCGAGTGTCGCGGTCGGCGCAGTTTTGGCCGAAATAGCCGCCGCTGGTGATGCGCCTGCTGCCACGCCTGCCGCCACGCCTGCCAATGCAGATCCCGTTCGAGCCGGTGCCAGTGGCGCCGCCGATAAATCCTCCCCAAAGGGTGCCAATGCGGCATCCGAAGCCAATGAGGGCAAAATGACTGATGTAATGGTGCCAACCCTGGGCGAAAGCGTCACCGAAGCGACGGTGGCGTCCTGGTTCAAGAAGGTCGGCGATGCCGTCGCCGTCGATGAAATGCTGTGTGAGTTGGAGACTGATAAAGTCTCGGTCGAAGTCCCCTCGCCGGTGGCGGGTGTCTTGACCGAAATCATCGCCGCCGAAGGGGCCACGGTTGATGCCAAAGCCCGCCTCGCGATTGTCAGCGAAGGGGCAACCGCCACCGCCAAACCTGCCGACGCCGCCCCCGCAGCGGCCTCCGCTTCGGCCAAAGATGTCGAAGACGCCCCCGCCGCCAAGAAAGCCATGGCCGAAGCCGGCGTCTCCCGCGATCAGGTGCAAGCCACGGGCCGTGATGGCCGGGTGATGAAGGATGATGTGGCCCGCGCCGTCGCCGGTTCCGCAGCCGCAGCCCCCGCCGTGGCCTCTGCGGTGCCTGCCCCTGCCGCCGCACCGCGCGCCCCTGTGGCCGCCCAGGACGCCGCGCGCGAAGAACGCGTCAAGATGACCCGCCTGCGCGCCACCATCGCGCGCCGCCTGAAAGACGCGCAAAACACCGCCGCCATGCTGACCACTTATAATGAGGTGGACATGTCAGCGGTGATGGCGCTGCGCAATGCCTACAAGGTTGATTTTGAAAAGAAACACGGGGTCAAACTTGGCTTCATGTCCTTCTTCGTCAAGGCCTGCAACCACGCTCTGAAAGAG
>JBATTI010000610.1:0-2897 GCA_049670445.1 Albidovulum sp.
TGGATATCGTCCTTGTCTCGATCTTCCCCGCCTTCCTCTATTTCGGTGCGGTCTATCTGCTGGTGCATATAGCGGCCGTCAAACAAGGCATGCAGGGCCTGCCCGCCGAGGCGCTGCCGAAACTGCGTGATGTGATGGCAGACGGCTGGCACTTCTTGCTTCCGCTCGTTGCACTCGTGTTCCTGCTGGTGGCTGGATATTCGCCCATGCGCGTCGGCTTTTACGCCATCGTGTCGGTGATCGTGGCCGCCGCGGCGCGGGCGCTGTGGGATTTTGCATCCCATGGCCCGACAATGCCCAAATTCGCAGCCCTGTGCAGGCAAGGGCTGGTGCTTGCCGCGCAAGCGATGGAACTTGGGGCACGCAATGCGGTTGCGGTGTCCATGGCCTGTGCCGTCGCGGGCATCATCGTCGGGGTTGTGGGGTTGACGGGCCTTGGGCTCAAATTTTCCTCCATGATGATTGCCTTTTCTGGCGGCAATATCGTCTTGGCGCTGATCCTCGTCTTGCTGGCCAGCCTGATCTTGGGAATGGGCCTTCCGGTAACGGCCGCCTACATCGTGCTGATCATTCTCGTGGGCCCCGCCCTTACGTCGGAATTCGGGATCCCGATCCTGATCGCGCATCTCGTGGTTTTCTGGTATTCGCAAGACAGCAACGTCACCCCCCCCGTGGCGCTTGCCGCCTTTGCGGGGGCCGCGATTGCCGGATCAAAACCCCTGGAAACCAGTTTCCAATCGTGGAAATTCGCCAAAGGGCTATATCTGATCCCGCTGTTCATGGTGTTCAATGAAAGCATCATCCTTGGTGGCCCGATCCCGCTTGTGATATGGAACGGCTTTCTTGCGATTATTGCTCTGACGGCTTTTGCGGCCTGCCTCGAAGGATATCTGTTCGCGCCAATCGCCCTTTGGCAACGCGCGCTTATTGTGCCGGGCGTGGTCGCGGTATTTTGGCCGGATGTCATCTACGAGGCAATCGGCGCCGCTGCCTTGTTGGCGGTATTGACGTTGAACTGGGCTCGCGGCCGCCGCGAGCGCGCGCCATGAACCAGCGGTTTTCCGTTGCAAAGACCCTCTGCAATCCCCGCCTCGGCCTGCGGCCATCTCGGGGCCCCGCAAGTCTGTCGGCAAAGCCGGCACCTTTAGGCGGCCGTCCTAGGGGCCCCCAAACGCGCGACCGCAATCCAGCTAAGGGCGATCATCACAGCGGCCACCGCCAGACACAGCGCCAGCCCCCCGATCTGATAGCTGACCCCCGACAGCGCGGTTCCCAAAAGCCGCCCCGCCGCGTTGGACATATAGTAAAACCCGACATCCATCGTCACCCGGCTGGCATCGGTGAAACTGAGGATCAGATAGGAATGCAAGGACGAGTTCACCGCAAAGATTGCGCCAAAAACCATCAGGCCGGTCACGATCGCCACGCTTAACGCGGGCGATGGCGCGGGCGCCACCATGACAAGGCAAGCCAGGGCTGCGGGCACGATGGTCAACAGACCGGCCCAGCGGCGCGCTTGCACCACGATCCCGGCCTCGTTGCGCGATGCCGCCTTCAAGATGCGCGGCGCGGCAGTTTGCACGATGCCGTAAACGATCGTCCAGACCGCCATGAAGCTGCCGATCATGAAAAAGGCCGCGCGGTTGCCCGCCTCGGTTCCATCCGACAGCACCGCATAGAAATATATCGGGATGCCCACCACAAACCACACATCCCGCGCCCCGAACAAGAACATCCGCGCCGCACTTAGCCAGTTGATATTGCGGTTCTTGGAAAACACCTCGCGGAATTTTGCCCCCTTGCGCCCGGCAGGCAGCCCGCCGGGCATCGCGATCAGGACTCCGACAAATATGACAAAAAGAAAAACCGCCATCGCCAGAACCGACGGCAGAAACCCGATACCGGCAAGCAGCCCCGCCCCCAGCAAAAAGCCGCCCCCCTTCACCGCATTCTTTGACCCCGTCAATAGCGCGACCAAGCGAAACAGCCCGCCCGCCTCTGACGGGGCAAGGATCTTGACCGCGCTTTTGGCGCTCATCTTGGCCAGATCCTTGGCAACGCCAGACAGGCCCTGCACCAGCATCACAAACACCACCGAGGCCGTGGTGCCCCAGGCCGGGTCAAGCTGCGCCAGCGCCAGCAGGGCTGCAATCTGCAAGCCTAGCCCGGCATAAAGCGTCACCGTCAGGCCAAAGCGCGCGGCGATCCAGCCCGCCGACAGGTTGGTGACAATCCCCGCAACCTCATAAAGCACGAAAAGATAGGCCAGTTGCACCGGCGAAAATCCAAGCGCGTGAAAATGCAACAAAACCAGCATCCGCAACGCGCCATCGGTCAGCATGAAGGCCCAGTAAGCCGCCGTAACGGTGATATAGGCGCCAAGGCCCGCGGGCCGTTTCACAGCTTGCCGCCGACCATCAGCGCCACATCCACAAGCCGGCAGGCATAGCCAAATTCATTGTCATACCACGCATAAACCTTAACCTGCGTGCCGTTCACCACCATGGTCGAGGGCGCATCAATGATCCCGCTGCGCGGATCATTGGTGTAATCGGACGACACCAATGGCCGGGTCTCATAGCCCAAGATCCCCTTCAGCGGGCCTTCCGCTGCGGCTTTGAACAGGCCGTTCACCTCTTGCACGCTCGTCTCGCGCGCCATCTCGAACACGCAATCGGTGATCGACGCGTTCAACAGCGGCACCCGCACCGCATGGCCGTTCAGCTTGCCCAGAAGTTCGGGGTAGATCAGCGTAATCGCGGTGGCCGACCCGGTGGTGGTTGGAATAAGGTTCGTCAGGGCCGACCGCGCGCGCCGCCAATCCTTGGCCGGGCGGTCAACGATGGTTTGGGTGTTGGTCACATCATGGATCGTGGTGATCGAGCCATGTTTGATGC
>JBATTI010000611.1:0-5525 GCA_049670445.1 Albidovulum sp.
CATTGATCGCATCATGATCTAAGGGCAGTATGACGTTGGGGGCGGTGGACGTACTGCCCCCAATCCTATCTTGGGGGAACAGCATGGCAAGCGATACAGGCCGCGTACCAGCCTACGAGGCCGCAGCAGACGGCGGCACAGAAGCGGTGGCAGAGTTTGCCGAAGAACGCATGTTCGTTCACCGGGTTCAGCATCTCTTGCATCAAACCCCGTCACTGGTGCCGCTGGTGGTTTTGCTCTTCGCAATTGCCACCTTCGCGGTGGTACTTGGCGGCAAGTTCTTTGCGCCTTTCACGCTAACGCTGATCCTTCAGCAGGTCGCCATTACCGGCATTGTCGGCGCGGCACAAAGTCTTGTCATCTTGACCGCCGGGATCGACCTTTCGGTCGGCGCGATCATGGTATTGTCTTCGGTGATCATGGGCCAGTTCACCTTCCGCTACGGGCTGCCGCCGGGCATTGCGGTGCTGTGCGGCTTTGCCTGTGGCGCGCTTATGGGCTTTATCAACGGGACATTGATTGCCCGGATGAAGCTGCCGCCCTTCATCGTGACCCTTGGCATGTGGCAAATCGTACTTGCCACCAATTTCCTTTATTCCGCGAATGAGACGATCCGAAGTCAAGACATCGCTGCCCATGCACCGATCTTGCAGTTTTTCGGCGAAAGCCTGCGCATCGGCGGCGCGGTCTTTACCTACGGCGTGATTGCCATGGTCGCTTTGGTGTTGGGCCTGGCCTATGTTTTGCGCCACACCGCCTGGGGTCGGCACGTCTACGCGGTGGGTGATGACCCGGACGCCGCCGAACTGGCCGGGGTGCAGGTAAAGCGTGTGTTGATCACGGTTTACACGGTTTCGGGGCTTATCTGCGCGTTGGCAGGCTGGGTCTTGATCGGGCGGTTGGGCTCTGTCTCACCCACGGCCGGGCAATTTACCAATATCGAAAGCATTACCGCTGTCGTGATCGGCGGCATCTCTCTTTTCGGCGGGCGCGGTTCGGTTTTGGGGATGATGTTCGGTGCGCTTATCGTGGGCGTCTTTTCACTGGGCCTCAAGATGTTGGGAACCGACCCGCAATGGACGTACCTCTTGATCGGCTTTCTTATCATCGCGGCGGTGGCCGTTGATCAATGGATCAGAAAGGTGGCTGGTTGATGGAACCGATCCTCAAAACCCGCAATCTGGTAAAACGCTATGGCCGTGTGACGGCGCTGGATCATTGCGATTTCGATCTTTATCCGGGTGAGATTTTGGCCGTGATCGGCGATAACGGTGCCGGAAAATCGACGCTGATCAAGGCGATATCGGGCGCGGTGAAGCCCGAAGCGGGTGAGATTTTGCTGGATGGCAAGAAGGTCAGCTTTTCCTCGCCACTTGATGCGCGAAAGGCAGGGATAGAGACGGTTTATCAAAACCTTGCGCTTTCCCCCGCCTTGTCGATCGCCGACAATATGTTCTTGGGCCGAGAGATCCGCAAACCCGGGATACTGGGCAGCGTCTTTCGCAAGCTTGATCGATCCGAGATGGAACGGCGCGCCCGCGAAAAACTGACCGAATTGGGCCTGATGACCATCCAGAATATCGGGCAGGCGGTGGAAACCCTGTCCGGCGGCCAAAGGCAAGGCGTCGCGGTCGCACGCGCGGCGGCGTTCGGATCACGGGTGGTGATCATGGATGAACCGACCGCCGCACTGGGGGTGAAGGAAAGCCGCCGGGTGTTGGAACTGATCCTGGATGTGAAGGCGCGCGGCCTGCCGATTGTACTGATCAGCCACAACATGCCGCATGTGTTCGAGGTTGCCGACCGCATTCACATTCACCGGCTTGGCAAAAGGCTGTGCGTGATAAACCCGAAGGATTATTCCATGTCGGACGCCGTCGCATTCATGACCGGCGCCAAGCAAGCGCCGTCGGAGGATGAAGTTTCAGCGTGGCAATGACAGCGGAAGAGACACTACTGTCGCATCTGCCACCACCCGGCGCGGCGCGGCGCTTGATCGCCATCGCGGGGCCGCCTGCAAGTGGAAAATCGACCCTGGCGCAGGCAATTTGTTCTATTTTGCTGGCCAAAGGACAGCGCGCCGCATTGGTGCCGATGGACGGGTTTCACCTTGATAATCCGGTGTTGCGCGAACGCGGGCTGCTTGCGCGAAAGGGCGCACCGGAAACATTCGACGCTGCGGGGTTTTTAGCACTTATACCCCGGCTGCAATCGCGCGAAGACGTCGCCGTGCCGCTGTTCGACCGACCCCGTGACATCGCCGTGGCCGGGGCGGCGGTCGTGGCGCGCGACTGCGATTATGTGATTGTCGAAGGCAATTACCTGCTGTTCGACGAAGCCCCGTGGCGCGGGCTTGCGGCGCGCTGGGATCTGTCAGCCTTTATTGCCCCATCAGACAATGTCTTGCGCGAACGCCTTGTCGGGCGCTGGCTTGATCATGGCCTGACCATGGCTGATGCGATTTCGCGCGCCGAAGACAATGATCTGGCAAATGCCCGGCGCATCATGGCCGCACGCCTGCCATCTGACCTTGATTTTACCACCTGACCCGGCACAGGGGAAACGGCCCTATTGACGGACGATGCGCGTGGCTGTCTTGTGCCGCAAAAGCCGCATGAAGCGCGCTTCAAGATATGTGAATATCGACTGCGCACCGATGCCGACAAAAAGGCATAGCGGCAATGTGATCAAGGCCGCGATGATCGGCCCTTCAAGCCCGACCGATGGAAGGGCCGCGCGCAGCGACAAGACCACAAAGTTGTGCACGAGGTAGATAAACAACGAAGCTGACGCCGCCCGCTGCATCAACCGCGACAGCGCTTTGGGAAGTGACAGGTCGATGCGCAAAAGCAACAACACCCCACCACCAACCGCGATCGCCCAGAAGCTTGGCCAAGTATCCGGAAACGACACGACCACCGCCGCAAGCCCCACAACCGTCAACGCCTTGCGAAGACCGGTATCCGCAAAATACACCGACCAGCCAAGGAACAGGAACGGCAAGCAGACAGGCAAAACCCGTATCATATGCGGCGTGCTCAGCCAATCTTCACCCCTCACCCCAAGGTCGAAAACCACGAAACCATGCTGAAACGCGATTGAAACCGCAGCCGTTGCGAAAGTTGCAAGCAAGCCGAAATGGAACGGCCTGGATCGGATCTTCTGTCTTGCCGTTGGTATGGTCGCCAGCAAAAGAAGCACCAGTGTAAGCTGGGCATAAAGGCTGACAAACCACAAAGGCTCCAACAGAGGTGCAGGCAGCAGGCCCATATTATTGCCCGACAACAGATACATCCCCAAGGGAACATCGGCCCTTACGGTATTATAAACCATGAGCATCAAGAAATAGAGCGGCACGATCGGGACCAGCATGTTTTTGGCCACGCGCAGCACCGCACCTTCGCCAAGTGAACTTTGCTGAAACCGCGCACAGGAATATCCGGTCAGGATGATCAGCAGCCAGGTGCCGCCCATCGTCATCCAATGGGTCGTGTGAAAGAAAACAACGCAACCGATCGCGACAAGCCTCAGCCAGACATTTGCCTCTACCAGGGTCTTGCCCTTAGCGGAGTCCGGTTTGAGGTTTTCGATCGCCGCCAGGGTCATGTGCTCCCAACCCTCGGGCGCTTTGCCAAGCCGTTCTTCCAGCGCCAACTGCACATGCAGGAACGCAAGTGAATCACCGCCCAACCCCGCGAAACTATCAGAAGGGTCGATCGTGCTGCGCCGCAAGGCATCGGCAAAGACCGTAGCCAGCGAGCCAAGGGGCGCTGCGGCCTTCGCGGCAGAAACCCCCTGTGCGCGTGCTGCGATTTCGCCAATGTCGGTCTTGCCGCTGGGCAAGATCGGCACATCCGCCATCCCGCCGACCATGATCCCCGAGCGCGGTAAGGAAAAACTGTCTGCCAGACAGGATATGATCTGATCTGCCTTGGTGCTGTCGGTCGTCATGACAACAAGGCTATCGTCAACAGAGACCGCATAGCCTGAAAAACCCGCATCTGTAAGGCGCGCTTCGACCTGGTCAAGACTGATGCGCAGACCGTAAAGCTTGGCAATCCGTTTTTCGCGGCCGATGATACGGAAGTAACCAGCCTCGTTACGTTCGGCAATGTCACCCGTCCGCAAGTGATGCACCTCGCGGCCAAGCGCAAGATCGGCGCGCGTGTCAGCATAGCCAAGCATCACATTCGGGCCTTCATAGATCAGCTCTCCGCTGATGCCCGGTTGGGTGATCTCTTGCCCATTTGGACCGCTGATCAATAGTCTGCCACCTGGAATCGCGCGGCCAATGCAGTCGGGGTTGGCGGCGGCGTCTGCGGGCGGCAGGTAGGACATGCGGGGTGCTGCTTCAGTCTGGCCATACATGACGCAAAAGCCCCAGCCGGTCTTGGCGCCGAGTGCCGCCAGTTCACGCACCTTGTCAGGTGCTGCCCGTCCGCCCGCTTGCGCCACCAGCCGCAAACCCGCGGAAGAGGCAAAATCGAAGCCCTTGGCTTGCAAAAGATCAATCTGATGCGGCACCAATTGCAGATTTGTGACGGCCTGCGCGCGGTAAAGCGCCGCAAAAGCCGGCTCGCCCGCCGAAAGGTCGGTCAACACAAGGCGCGCGCCCGCCGCAAGGTGTGAATGAAGGACGGACATCCCGAAAGAGTAGAAAAGCGGCAAGGCGGTAATGCCAACGTCTTGTGGCTGAAGGTCAAGATACTGGGCGATGGATCCGGCATTCGCGTCAACCGCCTCGGCCGACAGCCGGACAAGACGCGGATCGCCCGTGGTCCCCGAGGTCGATAGCAACAAGCGCAAATCGGGGTGCATATCGGCGGGGCCAGCATCGGTTGGCGTGAGCACACATTTATCGCCCGACATGCCAAGGACAACATTCGGTTTGTACCGGCGGGCGATATCTGTGTCGGGCTGGCTGGCGCCCGGTGCGACAAGGATCACCGGATGCCCGCCACTCAGCGCGCCAAGATAGGCTGCAATGACAGGGACACGCGGGGTGATTTCAACGCTGACAAGAAGCCGTCCGCCTTGGCCTGCGGCCAGTTGGTCAAGCCGTTCCCGCCAATCCCTTACGGCGCTGGCAAGGTTGCCATAAGTCACGTCACCCAATTGCGGATCACAAAACGCAACGGTGTCGCCACGGGGGCCGAAAGCATCGATAAAGTTCATTCAGTTTCTCGGTACCAGCGTACCCCCAAGAAACAGCCATATGGGTGTCTGGTTGCCCCGTCAACTTCCCCGCTCGCCCGGCCTGCCTTTTTTCAAAAACTGTTTCCGCACAGGCGATGATCGCCGCCAAGCAGCAGGATTTGGCTTGCCGGCGGATCAGAGTCTTCGAGGCGATTTGTCAGATCCGGCGCTGTAAAAGCAGCAACGCATTCTCAAACAGCACCACGCTTTTACCGGCACGTGCCGCAAGCTGCGCGCCTTCAAGAAGCGCCAAGGTCGCTGCCGCCTCTGCTTGCGGATCAACCACGCCCGCGATTGTGCGGTCACTTTGGCCGGTAGCGAATACCATC
>JBATTI010000612.1:0-1717 GCA_049670445.1 Albidovulum sp.
ATCTGGCCCTGATCCATGAAGATCACCCGGTTGGCCACCGCCTGCGCAAAGCCCATCTCATGGGTCACGCACAACATGGTCATGCCTTCTTGCGCAAGTTCGATCATGGTATCCAGCACTTCCTTGATCATCTCAGGATCAAGCGCCGAGGTGGGTTCATCAAAAAGCATGATCCGGGGTTTCATGCACAAAGACCGTGCAATCGCCACGCGTTGCTGCTGACCACCCGAAAGCTGACCGGGGTATTTATTGGCCTGTTCGGGGATCTTGACCTTGGTCAAGAAATGCATCGCGGTTTCTTCGGCTTCCTTCTTGGGAACCTTGCGTACCCAGATTGGCGCCAAAGTGCAGTTTTCCAGAATCGTCAGATGCGGGAACAGGTTGAAATGCTGAAACACCATCCCGACCTCTGAGCGCACTTTGTCGATGTTCTTGAGGTCATTGGTCAGCTCTGTCCCATCGACGATGATCTTCCCGGACTGATGTTCCTCAAGTCGGTTGATACACCGGATCAGCGTCGATTTGCCCGAACCGGACGGACCGCAGATCACGATCCGCTCCCCCTTGTTCACGGTCATATTGATATCGCGCAACACGTGGAATGCGCCGTACCATTTATTCATGGCGTCAATCTGAATGGCGATTTCGTCACTGACCTGCATTGTGCTGGCCTCGCGGTTTTTAGCGGGTTCAGACATCATAGAACTCCTTAGCGGTGATCGCGCTTGAGCTTGTTTTCCAGGTACATGGAGTACCGCGACATGCCAAAGCAGAAGATGAAAAAGATAGCGCCGACAAAGATATAGGGCTCCCAGTAGATGCCCTTCCAGTTGATATCGGCACGCACGATCGCTGTGATCCCCTTGAGCGGGTCAGCCAAGCCGACGAAAGCGACAAGGACCGTGTCTTTGAAAAGACCGATAAACGAAGACACGATACCGGGGATCGAGATCTTCAGCGCTTGCGGCATGATGATCAGCCGGTGCGCCTGCCAGTAATCAAGGCCCAGCGCATCGGCGGCTTCATACTGGCCGCGCGGCAGGGCTGCCAGGCCGCCCCGCACGACTTCGGCAATATAGGCCGCCGAGAAGAGTGTTACCAAGATCACGACCCGAAGGATCAGGTCAAAATTGGTGCCTCTGGGCAAGAAATACTGCAAAAGCAATGATGCGGTGAACAGCATGGTGATCAGGGGCACACCACGGCAAAACTCGATAAAGCCGACGCAAAGCGACTTGATCAGCAGCATGTCGGACTTACGGCCAAGCGCCAGCAAGATGCCCAGCGGCAAGGATGCCGAAATCGCCGACACACCGATGACAAAGGCCAAAAGGAAACCGCCGAACTGATCACTGTCGATCTTACTCAACCCGATCGGGAAGGCGCCGTGCATAAGGGCCGTGACATCCGATTGAATCAGCAACCACCAGACCACGGCATTCGCAACCCCCAAGGCAACGGTCAGGAACACGCCGAAATGCGGCTGCAAAAGCTTCATCGCCAGCACCAGCACGCCAAAGCCGAGCAGCGTGTTGATCGGCGCCCAGACCGATCCCCCCCAAAGCAGAAAGAACATGATGGCGGGGAAAAGCGCTGTCACCAGCAAAAGCTTTTTCGGTGCCACCCAGGCAAAGGCCACCAGATGCACCATGATCACACCGACAATGATCATATGCTTGCTATCGGTGCCCATCGCCCACAAGGCGACAAGCAAAAG
>JBATTI010000613.1:0-1557 GCA_049670445.1 Albidovulum sp.
GTATTTTTGAACAGAAGAAGGCCGCAGGCTTTCAGGGAAGGGCGACATGACAGAAGAGTTGATGAGCAGCGAACCGAAACGTGCGGGCCGTTCGGGCGGGCGCGAGGCGCGGCGGGCGATGCGGGCGGCACCTTTGACCGAGGCGATGCGCCCGGTCCGCCCCGGCATGACCGGCGGACAATATAAGCCGTTGAAGGATGCCGATGTGGCCGCGATCCATTCCGCGGCACTTGAGGCGCTTGAAGTGATCGGCCTGTCCCAGGCACCGGAATCAGGGGTCAAACTGCTGACTGAGGCTGGCGCCATTCAAGGCGACGACGGCCGCATCCGTTTTCCGCGCGCCCTGGTCGAAGACATGCTGGCGGTGGCGGCACGTAACATCACCCTCCACGCCCGCGACCCCAAGCATGACCTGCATCTTTCGGGATCGAAGGTCCATTACGGTACGGCCGGTGCGGCGGTGCATATCGTCGACCCAGAGACGCTTGATTACCGCGAATCCACCGCGCAAGATCTTTATGATGCCGCGCGTCTGGTCGATAACCTTGACAATATCCACTTCTTCCAGCGCGCTATGGTTTGCCGCGATGTGGTCGATAATCAGGAAATGGACCTGAACACGCTTTACGCCTGCCTCGCGGGCACCAACAAGCATGTCGGCACCTCCTTCAGCGATCCGGAATATGTCAGCCAGTGCTTTGACATGATCTACACGGTTGCTGGCGGCGAAGAGAAATGGCTGGAGCGGCCCTTCGTCTCAAACTCCAACTGCTTTGTCGTGCCGCCGATGAAATTCGCCGAAGAAAGCTGCATCACGATGGAGGATTGCATCCGGCGCGGCATGCCGATGCTCTTGCTGTCGGCAGGTCAGGCTGGGGCCACCGCACCTGCGCCGATTGCGCTGGCGATTGTGCAGGCCGTGGCCGAATGTCTGGCGGGTGTGGTTTATGTGAACGCCATCAAGAAGGGCGCGCCCGCAGTTTTCGGCACATGGCCTTTCGTATCTGATCTGCGCACCGGTGCGATGTCGGGCGGTTCGGCCGAACAGGCCCTTCTGACCGCAGGCTGCGCGCAGATGCACCGTTTCTACGATCTGCCGGGCGGTGCCGCGTCTGGCATTTCCGACAGCAAACTGCCTGATATGCAGGCAGGCTGGGAGCAAGGCATCACCAATTCTTTGGCCGGTCTTGCCGGTCTGAACATGTGTTATGAGGTGGTGGGTATGCATGCCTCGCTTTTGGGTTTTTGCCTTGAAAGCCTTGTTCTTGGCGATGACCTTTTGGGGCAGGCGATGCGTCTGGTGCGCGGTATCGACGTGAACCCGGACAGTACCAGCATCGAAGCGATGAAGGCGGTTTGCATGGGCGGCCCCGGCCACTATCTTGGTTCCGAGCAAACGCTCAAACTGATGCAGACCGAGTATATCTACCCCGTATGCGCCAACCGGATGAGCCCTAAGGAATGGAACGAGGCGGGCAAACCGATCCTTTTGGATACGGCAATCGCACGCAAGAATGCCATCTTGTCCAAGGCCGGTTGTGTGATTGACCCCGAAAT